>DASVUW010000363.1:0-1870 GCA_036386845.1 Allosphingosinicella sp.
AAGATGTCGATCGGCGAGTCGATCGCGGCCAGGACCCGCCCGATCGGAGCCGAGGAGAGCGGGCCCTCCTTGATCGCCTGCTCGAGCATCGCCCGCTTCTGTGCCCCCGCGATGACGATCATGATCGCCCTTGCGGAGGTCAGCGCCGGCGCGGTCAGGGTGACCCGGTCGACCGGCGCCGTCTCGGGCATCGGATCGGGCCGGACTCCGACCGCCCGGCGCTCGCGCGGGCCCGCGACGGCGCGATCGAGGTCGGGACCGGCGAATATCCCGGCGGTGTGGCCCTCGGCGCCCATTCCGAGGCAGGCGAGGTCGAGCGGCCAGCCGAGCAGCGACAGCCGGGCGTCGGCGAGCCGCCCCGCCTCCTGCCGGTCGCCGAGCGCGGCCTCGTCGACCAGCGAGACCAATTGGGCGCCCCGGGCCGCGAACTAGCCTTTGAGCTTGCCGTAGTTGCTGAGCGGGTCGCCGAGCGGAACGAGGCGGTCGTCGGTCGGCATGACCGTCACCTTCGACCAGTCGATCCCCTTCGATTTCGCGAGCTGCGCGAAGATGAGGTCCGAGGTCGAGCCGCCGGGCAACGCGATCCGGGCGCCCTTATGCGCCTCGATCGCGCTTTCGATGACGAAGCCGATATCCCCAGCGGCCTGCTCGGCCATCTCCCTGGCGGTATCGAACTCCCACCACTCGATCTCGTCCACGTCCATGGTCTCTCGTCTCTCTCGTTGCGGTGCTGAGCGGCAAGGAACCCTCGCCAGGCGGAACCCGTTCCAGCCGCGACCGCCTTAGGGAGACAAACCATGCCTGCCAAATCGAAAGCGCAGCAGAAGGCCGCCGGCGCCGCCTTGTCGGCGAAGCGGGGCGATTCGCCCAAGAGCAACCTCCAGGGCGCTTCGAAGCAGATGGCGGAATCGATGAGCGAGAAGCAGCTCGAGGAGCTCGCCTCCACCAAGCGCAAGGGCAAGCCGGAGCGGGCGGGCGGCTAGGGGCCGTCATTGCGAGGAGCGAAGCGACGAAGCAATCCAGCGGGCGCCTCGGCCGCTGGATTGCTTCGCTTCGCTCGCACTGACGAGAAATCGGCACAATTTTCGAAGGTTAACAGCCCCTTAGCCTCGCCCGTTCATCATCCGGCAGCGGCGCCGACCGCATCGGGGCGCCTCAGTGTAGGAGGCGTAAAATGGACGCGGTGCAGGTTCCGGAGCGGGGTGACGAACGGAACGGCGAAGTGCGTTCCCAGCCTCCGGTCTGGGCCGAACCGCGACACCTGTTCTACTTCCGGCTCGGGACGTTGATCGGCGAAGGCGATCAAAGGCCGATCGAGATAGTTGCGCTTGCCGAGAGCGGAGCGATCGTTCGGACCGGCGGGACCCTGGAGGAGGGCGCCCTGTGGGTGCTGGAGCTCAACTCCCACCATCGCTTCGACGTCCGGGTCTTATGGTCCTCGGACTCGGTGACGGGCCTGGAGTTCGTGGATCGCGAGCACGTCCGGGCAACCCTGGCGGGCCGCGACCGGGCCCACCCCTACCGGGCGCCGCGGCTCGAGCTCGAGGCCGAGATCGTGCTTCGGCTCGGCGAAACCTGCGTGACAGCCCGGGCGCAGGATGTCTCGGAAGGCGGCCTCAAGGTGGAGCTTTCCGACCATGAGCAAGTCGGCCGGGAAGCGAGCGTGATCGTTCCGGGGATTCCCCCGGTGGCCGGCCGCATCCAGTGGTGCCGCGGCGGACTCGCCGGAATCTCCTTCGAGCGCCCGCTCCCGTTTCGGAGCCTGGTCGACTGCCTCACCCGCGAGCCGGCGGGACAGCCGGGAGCGTAGCCATCGCTCACAATTCCTCCCCGACATTTGTCGGGGAGGGGGACCGCGCGAAGCGCGGTG
>DASVUW010000364.1:0-16211 GCA_036386845.1 Allosphingosinicella sp.
CAGAAAGGCCCCTCCACCATGCTTCGCGTGGTCCCCCTCCCCCGGAAATCCGGGGGAGGATTTTAAAGGCGCACCCCCCGCCGCCTCAAAACCACCTGTTAATCGTTTCGGTCTAGGTCCGGTCCCATGGGGTGGGGCATGAGGCGACTGGTCCGGCTGATCGATGCCGGGGAGGTGGAGAGCGTCGGCGGACGAATCCTCCTCCAGGAGCGCTATCGCGCCATGCAGCGCCAGATTCCGCTGCTCTACGTCGTCGTCCTCACCAACCTGATGGGCCTTCACCTTTCCGGCGGCGGCGACCTCACCTCGCCATTCGCTTTGACTCTGACGGCCCTGGTTCTTTTCCGGCTCGCCCACTGGCTCAAGGTCCGCAAGCGCGAGCTCGCGCCCGAGCGGATCCTTCGCGAGCTTCGGATGACCTTGGTCTACGCGATCGTGTTCAGCCTCGGCTTCTGCGCCTGGGCGCTGCTCCAGATCGCGAACCTCGAGGCGGGTGCAGAAAATCACGTCATCCTGTTCAGCACCCTCGCCGCGATCGGCTGCGCTTACGGAGTGAGCCGTTATCCGGCCGCGGCCCGGACCCCGATCCTCTTCCTCGGAGTACCGCTGGCGCTTCAGCTCGTCTTCTCCGGCGACACCGCCCATATCGGCATCGGAGTCAGCCTGGGGCTGGTCCTGCTCGTCCTGATGCGCCTCCTCACCGTCCACGATGACAGCTTCCGCGAGCTGGTCGAATCGCGCACCGCGATCACCCTGGAGCGCGAGCGGGCGCAGCGGGCCGAGCGGCTCGCCAAGGCGGAAAAGACCAAGGCCAGGCTGATCGCGGACACCGACCCGCTGACCGGACTCGCCAATCGCCGGGCCTTTCTCCGGGCGCTCGGGCGCCGCGCTTCCGGCCTTGCCCGCTCGCAGAGCGGATTCGCCCTGGCGATGGTCGACCTCGACGGCTTCAAGCCGATCAACGACACGTTCGGACATGCCGCGGGCGACCGGGTGCTCGAGGGCATCGGGAGCCGGCTCGCCCGGGCCGCCGGCGACGGAGCCCTGATCGCCCGGACGGGCGGCGACGAGTTCGCGCTGCTGCTTCCGCGGATCCGTTCGATGACCGGTGCGAACAGCGCCGGAGCGGCGATCTGCGCGGCGCTTCAGGAGCCTTTCCTGGTCGACGGCCGCGAATTCCGGGTTTCGGGCTGCTGCGGGGTGACGCTGCTGCTTCCGGCCGATTGCGACGTTCAGGAAGCTCTGATCCGGGCCGATACCGCCCTCTACCGGGCCAAGGAAGGCGGCCGGTCCGCAGTGGCCGTCTACTCGCCCGAAATGCACGAGGTCCACCGGCGGCGGATCCTGATCGAGCAGGCGCTCCGGCAGCCCGAGACCCTGGAGCGGATCGGCCTCGTCTTCCAGCCGATCACCGATCTCGCCACCGGCGAGCTCAAGGCTCTGGAAGCGCTGGCCCGGTGGAACGACGACAAGCTCGGGCAGATCCCGCCCGGCCAGTTCATCCCGATCGCCGAACAGATCGGAGTCATCGAGCAGATAAGCGACAAGCTCCTCGCCGAAGCCGCGGCCGAGGCCGCCCGCTGGGCGAGCGCGGTCCGGCTTTCGTTTAACCTCAGCGCGGTCCAGCTCTGCACCGCCGGCTCCGCGCAGCGCCTTCTCGCCGTGCTCGATCGGGCGCGGCTCGACCCCGCCCGGCTCCAGCTGGAAGTGACCGAGACCGCTCTGCTCGCCGATTTCGAGGTCGCCCGCGAGAATCTCCAGGCGCTTCGCGGCGCCGGCGCCCGGATCGTGCTCGACGATTTCGGGGCCGGCCACGCCTCCATCTCCTATCTTCGCGAGATGCAGTTCGACGGAGTGAAGCTCGACGGCACCCTGATCGCCACCATCACCGATTCCCTGCGCAGCCGCCGGCTCCTCAAAGGCGTGCTCGATCTGTGCTCGGCCCTCGGCCTGCCTTCGGTCGCCGAGCATATCGAAACCGACGAGCAGCTCCGGCTGCTCAGGGAGCTGGGGTGCAGGGAAGGGCAGGGTTATCTGCTGTCGCCCCCGCTGCACTCCGACGCCGCCGCCGCGCTTGCAGCGCCGAGGCTGACCTCGATCGAAGGCGGAAGGGCCGCGGCCTGACTAAATCCTCCCCTGCATTTGCAGGGGAGGGGGACCAGGCGAAGCTTGGTGGAGGGGCTTCTTTGAGGCCGAAGAACCCCTCCACCGCGCTTCGCGCGGTCCCCCTCCCCGACAAATGTCGGGGAGGAATTTCAGTCTACCATCCACGGCGGGTTCGGGATTTGCCCCGTCGCCTCGTGAAGCAGCACCGCCCAGCGAAGCGACAATTGGTTGAAATAAGCGTCGTCCGCCTCGATCCGCCGGGTCAGCACGGGCCGGTCCGGATCGGCGGGCATGACCATCAGGTCGAGCGGTCGGGCAACTCCGAGGTTCGAGCGCATCGCGCTGTCGAACGAGAGCAGCGCCACCTTCACCGCTTCGTCTAGCTTCGTCCCGTAACGGACTCCGCGGTCGAGGATCGGCTTGCCGTATTTGGTCTCGCCGATCTGGAGGAACGGCGATTCGGGTGAGCACATGATGAAGTTGCCGGCCGAATAGACGAGGTAGAGCGACGGCGGCTCGCTTCCGATCCGGCCGCCGAGCAGGAGCGAGACGGAGCTCGAAATGTTCGCCTCGGCGAGAACCGAGCCGACGCTCCGGTTCACGCTCTGAACCGCCTCGCCGACCAGCCCGGCGACCCGGAACATCGAGGGCGCCGTCGCGATCGTGAGCGCCTTCTCGTCGCCGACCGGCGCCGGAAGCCCGTCGGTGAGCTGCCCAATCACTGACTGCGACATTGAGAGGCTCCCCGAGGTGCACAGGAAGATCTGCCGGTCCGGCTTGTCGGCGAGGACGTGCAGTTTTCGATAGGAGGAGAAATTGTCGACCCCCGCATTGGTCCGGGTGTCGGCGATCATCACCAGCCCCGCCTCCAGCAGCAGCCCGACGCAATAGGTCATTCCGACGCTCCAGCGCCCATCCGCCGATCCCGGTGCCAGCTACGTGCCTGGCACGTGCCTGGCACGTAGCTGGCACGTAGCTGGCACCTGTGTTTTTTCATGGCGCCGCGCTCATTCCGTCGTCTCGCCTTCCCAATGATCGTTGTCGTGGTCGCGCTCGGCCTGTTCCTTGTCCTTGTGGACGGTGCCGTCCTTATGCTCGGGCGGGCCGTAGATGGTGTAGAGACGAAGCGGTGCCTCGCCGTCGTTGACCACGTTGTGGCGGGCCCCGGCCGGGACGATCACCGCGAAATCGTCCTCCACGCGGTTCGGAGCGCCGTCGATATAGACGATCCCGCGCCCTTCCTCGATCCGGAAGAACTGGTCCCGGTCCTCGTGAACCTCCTCGCCGATGTCGCAGCCGGGCGGGAGGGTCATCAGCACCAGCTGAAGGTTCTTGCCGGTATAGAGGACCTTCCGGAAATTCTCGTTCGCGAGGGTCGCCTTCTCGATGTCGTCGCAATAGCCCTTCATGTCCTTGTCGTTCCTCCGGATGATGTCGCGCGGTGAACCGCAAACAGGCCGATTGCGTTCCTTGCGGGTCTCATCTGCCGCGACCACGGTCCCTCTCCCGTCCTTCACGGGAGAGGAGGGGCCTGCCGCGACGCGGTGGGAGGTGAGGGTCTTGCTGAATCAGTGCTACAGACCCTCACCTCCCAAGCTTCGCTTGGGCCCCTCCTCTCCCATGGAAAGCGGGAGAGGGCATTTTCGGCCTCAGTATCGCCGAAGCTTCTTGGTCTTGAGCTTGACCCGGCCGTCCTCGCGGACGGTGCAGGTGAAGGCGCGATGGCCGTAGCCGCGGCGCAAGCCGTAGCCGCCGCTGCCATAGCCGCCACCGAGGCCGCCGCCGTCGTTCACCGTTCCGTAGACCCGCCAGCTGCTCCGGCTGTAGCGGCGGACGTCGTCGACCCGCATCCGGCCGTAACGCGCGACATAAGGCGCGCAGCGCTCGACCGCAAAGCGTTCGGCCCCCCGGAAGCGCATGGAATCGACGCTCCGGTGAACGGAGTCGGTCACGGTGCCGATCGCGTTCGCCGTGGCCTCGACCTGGCGGGCGATGTCGTCCGCGACCCGTTCGGCACGGCTTCGCCGGTCGTAATCCTGGGCGGCGGCGGGTGCGGCGGCCAGCGCGACCAGAAGGATCGCCACGGAAATTCTTGCCGACATGATCAGGCTCCTTACGCAATGCACATGGGCCGCGCGCACGCCGCCCGCGGATGGAAACGGACAGTGAGCCGGAACGATCCGGCAAGGGCCGGCGGGGCGACGTCCGGAATCCGCCGAAAACGGCCGATTTTTGCACTGCAACAATCGAAACAACAAATCCCGGTGCGCGGCACAGCGCGGCCACGGGCCGCTCCTAATTGCACCGCCACGGCCATTCCGGCCGAGGGAAAGGAGCGGGATAAACACCCGTAAGTTGCAAGCCATGAACCCAGTAAGCGTCCGCAATCTCTTCGTCGCCGGCAGCGTCCTCCTGCTGGCCTTCACCCCGGTCTGCTCGGCTTATGCCGAGATCGTCGGGCCCGCCGCCGCGGCCGCCGAGCCGGCGCCCGCCGCCGTCGAGACGGCGACGGACCTGAGCCCGGGCGAGTTCGTCTGGCAGCCGGAGCGCTCGCCGGTGGGCGAGGTCGAGATCGTGGTCAGCATCCCGCTCCAGCGCGCCTACGTCTATCGCGGCGGAACCCTCATCGGGGTCACCACGGTGTCCACCGGAAAGCCCGGCCACCGCACTCCGACCGGCAAGTTCGACATCCTCCAGAAGAGGGCGAAGCACTTCTCGAACCTCTACAACAACGCGCCCATGCCCTACATGCAGCGCCTGACCTGGGGCGGGATCGCGCTCCACGCCGGCCAGATCCCGGGCCGCCCGGCCTCGCACGGCTGCGTCCGCCTTCCCCTGGCCTTCGCCAAGAACCTGTTCGGGGTGACGTCGATGGGCGGCTCGGTGCACATCGTCGACCAGTCGCCGGCCCCCCAGGAGGCCCTCGCCATGGTCAAGGGCAACGGCGCCTATACCGGCATGGGCGGTCCGCTGGAGCCGGTCGAAGGCACCGACTGAGCGCGACGAAGGGGGGACGGTCACTAGTGACTGTCCCCAATTGGGCGGCTAGTCACCGGGCGCAACAACGCCGGAGCTCCCCTGATGCGAAAGACTCTTCTCGCCGCCCTCCTCCTCTGCGCCGCGGCTCCCGCCTGCGCGGAAAGCGTGGTGGTGACCGCCGACAGGATGGTCGACGTCCTGGCCGGCAAGGTCGTCGAGGAACCGGTCGTGGTGATCACCGACGGGCGGATCGCCTCGGTCGTCGGCAGGGGCGGCGCCCGGCCGATCATCCCTGCCGGGGCGAAACGGATCGACCTTCCGGGCAAGACCCTTCTGCCGGGCCTCATCGACATGCACGTCCACCTCGATTCGCCGGCGGATATCGGCGGCTATCGCGGTCTAGAATATACCGACAGCTTCTGGGCGATGACGGCCGTCGGCAATGCCCGGGCCATGCTCGACGCCGGGTTCACCACGGTCCGCAACGTCGGCTCGGGCAATCGCAACGACGTCGGGCTCAAGCAGGCTATCGACGGCGGCTATGCGGTGGGACCGCGGATCGTCCCGGCCGGCTTCTCGATCGGTGCCACCGGCGGCCATTGCGACAGCACCTTCCTGCCCCCATCGCTCGAAAAGGCCAAAAAGGAAGAAGGTGTCGGGGACGGCGCCCTCGAGCTTCGCCACCAGGTGCGCCGGCAGCGCAAATATGGCGCCGAGGTGATCAAGGTCTGCGCGACCGGCGGGGTCTTCTCGCGCAACACCGAGCCTGGCCAGCAGCAGCTCTCTGAGGACGAGCTCCGCGCCATCGCCGACGAGGCGCATCAATGGGGCCTCAAGGTCGCCGCCCACGCCCATGGCGCGGCCGGGATCAAGGCCGCGATCCGGGCCGGGATCGACACGATCGAGCATTCCAGCCTGATCGACGCGGAAGGGATCCGCCTCGCCAAGGAGCGCGGAACCTGGCTCGCCATGGACATCTTCAACACCGAATATACCCAGGCCGAAGGCGCGAAGAACGGAGTCCTCGAGGACAATCTGAGGAAGGACCGCGAGATCGCCCAGCTCCAGCGGGACAATTTCCGGGCGGCGCACCGCGCAGGCGTGAAGATGATCTTCGCGACCGACGCCGGAGTGATGCCGCACGGGAGCGCGGGGGGCCAGTTCCGCTGGATGGTCCAGTACGGAATGACCCCGATGGAGGCGATCCAGTCCGCGACCCGAAACGCCGCCCAGGCGCTCGGGCGCGAGAAGGACGTGGGAGCGATCGCGGTCGGGCGGTTCGGCGACATGATCGCGGTCGACGGCGATCCGCTGGCCGACGTCCGCCAGCTCGAGGATGTCGACGTGGTGATCAAGGGCGGCAAGGTGGTGAAGGACTGATTTGCCTCCCCATCGTCAGATGGGGAGGGGGACCACCGAAGGTGGTGGAGGGGTAATTGGCGCGGAGTCTTCGGTATCGCGCGTGACCACCTGCCGCGTCGCCAGTTACCCCTCCACCCTGCTTCGCATGGTCCCCCTCCCCATCTTCGATGGGGAGGCAAATCACAAGGCCACGGCCGTCCGGACCGTCTCCGATCCTACCCGCAACTCGACCATCGGAACCGATCTCGGCGCCGGGCCGGGCGCGGGGCGAACCAAGGTCCTTGCCGCGGACGCGGAGTCAGAAGTAAGGGGCGCGTCCGCCGCCGGCTGCGCGCCCCGCAGCACCACTCAACCGAATCGCCCTAGGGTGCCCCGATAAGCTCGATCATCCTCACCGGCTTCCTGGCAAGCCTCGCGGCGGGTCTCGCGACCGTCCTTGGAGCCCTTCCGCTGCTGGGGACGGGCAGGCCGGGCGCTCGGGCGGAGCAGGGCTTCCTCGGCTTCGCGGCCGGGGTGATGCTTGCCGCCTCCTTCTTCTCGCTGATCATCCCGGGCATCGAGCAGGCGCAGTCGACCGGCCTCGGGCGCACCGCCGCGGCCTCGATCGTCATCGCGGCGATGCTGATCGGCGGCGCCTTCGTCGGACTGACCAACCGCTGGGTCCCAAATCTGGGCGGGATCGGCCTCAATCCCAAAGACGGAGTCGACGAGGGCGCGCATCGCCGGATCTGGCTGTTCGTGGCCGCGATCACCCTCCACAATTTCCCGGAAGGGCTGGCGGTCGGAGTGAGCTTCGGGACGGGCGACCTCAAGGCCGGCTACGCCACCGCCCTGGGAATCGGCCTCCAGAACATCCCGGAGGGCCTCACCGTCGCGGCGGCGCTGATGACCATCGGCTACGGGCGGGGGAAAGCGGTCCTCGCCGCTCTGGCCTCGGGCCTGGTCGAGCCGGTGGGCGGATTCATCGGAGTCGCCACGGTCGCCGCCGTCGCGAGCCTGCTCCCCTGGGCGCTGGGCTTCGCGGCCGGGGCGATGATCTGGGTCGTCTCCTCGGAGATCATTCCCCATACCCATCGCAAGGGCGGGGGCGGAATCGCCACGGGCGGCCTGATGATCGGCCTCGCCGCGATGATGTTCCTCGACATCAGCCTGGGCTGAGGGGCGGAAAGCCGCCGTCACTCAAGCGGGGGCGGTGCTAGCGCGCGAGCAGCTTTTCGGCGGCGCCGGCGACCCGGTCGGGCTCGACATGGGCGACCGAGGCGACGAGCTTGTCGGCCTTTTCGAGCTTCCGGGACGGCTGGGTCTCGGCTGTGTTGGCCAATGCGATCTGCTCGATCAGGGCGGGGTCGGGCTCGGGCAGCGCCTCGGGCTCGTCCGCGCAGGCGGACAGCATGGCCAGCGGGGCAAGGAGAGGCGCGAAGGCGAAAGCGAGCTTTTTCATCATCTTGCAGCCCCAACGCGCCAGGTGCGCGGAAGGATGCGCCTTGCCTCGGCGCTCCGCCGCTTCGCTCTTTCCTCCGGGCGGAAACTCGATACAGCCCGTGCTCGAAACGGCCAGAAGGACTCTCATGAGAGCGATCGCAGACCCCGGTGGAGCCCTCGGCCGAGGCCTCGCGTCGATCCGGAGCGAATTCGGGATCCCGGAGACCTTCCCGGCGGCGGTTCTCGCCGCCGCGCAGGACTCCTCGAGGCGCGCTCCCACCGAACATGCCGACCGGACCGGCTCGCCGTTCGTGACGCTGGATCCGGCCTCGTCGACCGACCTCGACCAGGCCTTCACCATAGATGGCGACGGACCCGACCTCATTCTCCGCTATGCGATCGCCGACGTCGCCTGGTTCGTCGACGACGGCGATGCCCTGGACGAGGAGGCCTGGCGGCGCGGCACGACCCAATATCTGCCGGACGGCAAGGCCGGACTCTACCCGCCGCTGCTCAGCGAGGGGGCGGCGAGCCTCCTTCCGGACGGACCGAGGCCGGCCGTCATCTTCAGCGTGAGGGTCGCCGCGGACGGCGAGGTGCGCCTCGACGGGGCCGAGCGGGCGATCATCCGGAGCCGGGCGAAGCTCGCTTATGACAAAGTCCGGGACGGCGATCTTCCGCCCGGCTTCGCCGAGCTCGCCAGGCGGATCCGCGCCGCCGAGGGGAGGCGCGGGGCGTCCCGGGTCAATCCGCCGGCCCAGGAGCTGGCCGCGCTCGGCGACGGCCGGTTCGAGCTGCTGTTCCGGCCCTCGCTCGTCTCGGAGGTCAGGAACGCGTCGATGTCGCTCGCCGCCAACCTGGCGATCGCGGACCTGCTCCAGGCGCACGGGACCGGCCTGTTCCGGATCATGGCCGAGCCGGACGAGCCAGCCGTCACCCGGTTGCGCCATATGGCGAGGGGGCTGGGGCTGAGATGGCCGGACGAAGCTTCGCTCCCCCAGTTCGAGCGAGGCCTGGACCCGGCCGATCCAAAGCAGGCGAGGCTCATGCTCGCGATCCAGCGCGCCGGGCAGGGCGCCTCCTACGTCCCGTTCCGAGAGGGCGAGCGGCCCTGGCATTCGGCGATCGCCTCGACCTACGCCCACGCGACGGCGCCGCTTCGCCGGCTGGCGGACCGCTACGTCGTCCGAGCCGCGCTCGCCATCGCGAACGGAAGGCCGGTTCCGGCCGCCGTCACCGACGCTTTCGAGAAGCTTCCCGCGGTGATGGCCAAAGCCGACGCAATCGGGTCCCGGATCGAGCGGGCGGCCATCGATCTCGCCGAGGCGGTGCTGCTCGAAGGGCGCGAGGGGGAGGTTTTCGAGGCCGTCGCGACGGAGGTCGACGGCCGGGCGGTGCGGATCCAGCTGTGCGACCTCCCGGTGGCGGCTCGGCTGTCCGCCGAGGGTGTGTCGGCGGGGGACCGGCTTCGGATCAGGCTGGTCGAGGCGGATCCGGAATCGCGGACGGTCAGGTTCGAGGCAGGCGACTGAGTCCGTCGATTCGGTGGCGTTAGGCCGCTGCGGGGCCCAGGCAAGCTTCGAGCGCCGAGCCGCAGCCGAGGCTGCATTCGGTTCGCACGAAGGGCACAAAGGCACGAAGGCGACCGAGCCCCATCGAGCACAGCGCCTTTGATCTTTCGGCCTCGAACGGCAGGCGCCTTCGCGCTGCTATCCTCTCCCGCTTTCCGCGGGAGAGGAGGGGCCCAAGCCGAAGGCTTGGGAGGTGAGGGTCTTTTTCCGAGTCCGGTGTACAGACCCTCACCTCCCACCGCTTCGCGGCGGGCCCCTCCTCTCCCGTGAAGAACGGGAGAGGGGTTTTTCCGCTCATTCCCTCAGCCGACTCGCGACCGTCTCGCGGCACCGGAAACCCGGAGGTCGAGTGGAAGGCGTCGCCGACTGCAGGCCAATCATTTTGAAACGCGACGAGGCAACGACGCGACGAAGCGCCGGCCTTCGACGGGATCCGCGGAAACGGGACGATTACGCCTCGTTGCGTCGTTGCGTTTAAATTCGGAGGCAAAGCAGCTTTGTAGGGTTGGCGGCGCCGGCCGAGGGCAGGGGCTCCAGGACAGCGCTATTTGCCGCTCCACCACGCTTCGATCGTCTCACCTCCCCGAGCGAGCCCCGGGAGGACGGGGAGCTTGGCGAGGAGTGTCATTGGGTCCCTCCGATCTTGTCGCCGTCCTTCGCAGCCGCCTCTTCCTCCGTCAGACGCCGTTTGCGGCTAGGCAGGGGCGTGAGCTGGGCGAGCCGGGGCACGAGCTTCGGGTCGAGGGGAGCGGACGTCCCGCCTTTGATCAGCGCCATCAAATCCGGGTCTGCGACGATCCGTGCGACGACCTTCGCCGTGGCTGCGGCCGAGCCGGGCAGATCGGCGCCTTCCGCGTTCACCGCCCCAAGCGGATCCGCGGACTGCAGGATCGGGACCAGCGAAGGGAATGCCGCGAGCAAACGCCAGGTTTGGGGCCACTCGGTCATGATGATCACCCACAAGGCGAGCTGAATACGGAATTCCGCATCCGGCTCGATGTCACGACGCTGCAACGCGGCCGCGTAATAGATGGTGACCGCATTGACGATCCGCTTGATCTGGCGCGGGTTGGGCGGAAAATGCTCAGCCAGCGGCTCCAGCTGGTGCACGACTCCCTGCTCGACCTCCGGGCTCGCCGCCGCGTTGATCGCCATCGTATCGTTCACTTCCTGCCTGATCTGCTCAGTGCGGTCAGCATCGGCGGCCTCAGTAGGGGCGCCGTCCGCGCGGCGGGCGACGTTGGCCAGCGCCTTGCCGAGGATCGCCTCCGAGTTAAACGGGTCGGCACCCAGGGCCGAAGTTTCGCGGCGAACGACCTCCCGGACCATTTTCGCAGTCTCAGAGTCGATCGGCGTGGTCGACTTAGGCTTCGAATCGGCGTCCGGGCCGAGCAGCACCCCGCGGACATAACTTCGCCGAGTCTCCTCTTCAGTCGCCGGCAGGATGAAGGACATCTTGATGGCCTTCTCGACGAAGCGGGCTCCGAAGCTTTGCTCGGGGCCGACGTCGACTTTCTCCATTGCCTTGTGATGGGCCTCGAAGGCGCGCTCGATCCAGTCGCGGTCGCCGAGGATGACGAAGACGACGCGGGGGCTTCGAAGCAGGGTCTGAATCCCTCGGACGAGGCCGACCACGAAGTCCGGGCGGCAACGGTCAAGATCGTCGACCACGACCATGACGGGCCGACGAACGCGCGCGATGGTGCGGGCGAAATGACGGCGAAAGCGGTCGAAGGGATCGCCGCTGCCGAGGCTGAGGCGCTCGGCCAGAGTGTCGGTGCCAGGGACGATGGATTCGGTGAAAAGGGCGCCGAGGCCCCACAGGAAGGTGATCGTGGTCAGCCCGCTAAGGGCGAGGCCGAAGGCGCTGTCGAGGAGGAAACCGGTCTTCGGTTCTTTGCCCGCTATCAGTCCCCACATTCCGAACCGCTGGAGGGCGACCAGGAGAGCCAAACTGATCAATGCGGTCAGGAGCAGGGAGCGGACCTTTGGATTGGTCAGGCGCCAGCCGATCTCGGCCAGCCACAGCTTCGCGGCGACGTCCATGCGCTGAAGCCAGGGTAGGCGCGGCCGACCCTCGCCCGGCCGCCAAGGCAGGTCGCCGTCTTTCCGGACGGCGTCGAAACAGCCTTTGCGGATCGTCTGATAGAAGACCCACCAAGGCGGCGCGCAATGCTCGACTTGCCAGGCGTTAAAGGGAATGACGATCCAGGGACGCCGCGCATCGTCGGGAAGCTTAGCCAGCCGCTCCCGCTCGGCCTCATCCGCAGGCGGATCGTCGAGGAAAATCCCGCCGAGATCGGAGTCGCCGTAGCGCTCGCGCAGGAACTCGGCCGGCTTCCGCCCGGCAGGTTGGGGATCGAGCACGCGCGCCATAAAATTCGCGAAGCTCGTCTTGCCTCCCCCCCAGGGTGAATCGAGGTGGACGACAAACGCGGCGCGTTCGTCCCAGGATCCGGGAACAGCCGGCTCGTTGGCGGATCGCCAGATGCGGTGAAGTCGGCGGGCAAGGCCGATCGCGAGGACCGAGCGGCCGAGGGCGTCGCGTTCGGTCTCGGCGTCGTCGGGGACGAAATCGGTGTTGGACTCATGGCGCGCCCGCCGGCGAGGCGGCTCGGCCGGACCGCCGTCCAGGAAGCCTTCGTCGAGGATGGGCATGTCGCCGCCGCCCGCCGGCGGACCGGATAGGGGTTTCCGATCGGCGGACTCGGCCGGGCCCGCTTCGGCCGGGGTCACGACCGCAGCGCCGGAGGCGACATCCTGTGCATCCAGACCGGTAGGCGTTCCGGATTCGGCTTGTTCGCCGGTGTCCGCGCTCGCCGGTTGCGGGATGGCCCGCGGCCAACCCGGCATGGGAGGCCCGACGGCCAAGTCCCGCCAGTCCGTAGGCGGAGTAAACTCCAGCGGCGCTTCGTGGATGATGAAATCACCATGGATGTTGCCCAGTGCCCACTGCTCAACGCCCTCGTCACGGGCTTCCCTTGTCAGATGCTGGTGAATCAGCTCGAGCAGTCGGTGCGGGCCAAGCTTCTGCGAGACGCGCCGGTCGGCGGCGAATTCGAGGCTCTCCATCATCGCCTTGGCGAACAGGCTGGTCCCGTTGCGGTCCACATGCGCGGGCGCCCCGGGAGCCGTGGCGTGGATGACGGCGCGTCCGGCCTTCCTCGGAATGGGCTCAATGCCCTCCTGCTGCGGCCAGGCCTGGATGGGCCCACTATATTCTGGGCGCCCCGCGTCTATGAGAAAAATCAGATCGGAGCTGACACCGGCCATGCCTTCGAGGAGACCGAGCAGGCTGATCGCCTCGCCTCCGCTGCCGGGCTGAAATTCCGGCGGCAGCAAGATCGTGTCTGCCTGGGCGCGGACGGCTCGGCCACTGAAGAAGAAGATGCCCTGGCTGCCGGGGCTGAGGCGCAGGCGTTCGATCCATTCCTCGATCGAGTGACGGAGGACGCCGAAGTTGAGAGCCGGAATGAAGTCGATGCTGCCATCGGTCAATTGCTGGGCGCGCTCGATTTGAAAAACATCGAAGCAGACCCAATCCAGGCTCGCCAGCGGCGCTTGCGGATTGCGGAAACGCTGGCGCATCCAGGTCGCGAACATCGCAGCAGAACGCGAGGCGACCGGCGGGACCAACTCGGGATAGGCCGAGTAGCCGGTGGCGCCGATTATGAGGGCGTGGGTTGCCGGCCCAGGCTGCTCTTTCTGGTAGATCATGACCATCGCGACTGGTGCTAATCCAATTCACTCAAGCCCGCGAATCGCCGGTCGGCGACGCCGGCCAAGCGCCCTCGAAGCCGCGCGGAAACCGGCCAAGCGGTGCCTGGCACGTAGCTGGCACGTAGCTGGCACGTAGCTGGCACGTAGCCGGCACCAAGCCGTCCCGAAGCCGTCTCAGTGCCTGGCACGTAGCTGGCACGTAGCTGGCACGTAGCTGGTACGTAGCTAGCTGGCACGTAGCTGGCACGTAGCTGGTACGTAGCTGGCACCAGGCCGTCTGGCACCAAGCCGTCCGTCTGGCACCAAGACGTCGCGAGGCCCTGCGTTCCTTGGTGCCGGGACCAATTAATTCCGGGCCCTCGGCTACGAGCGCAACGGGCTCAGGCGATCAATTTTGAAACGCGACGACGCGGCGAGGTCTTCGAGGGGATCGGCGGCTGATGCAGGATCACGTGCTCGTCGCGTCGTGCGTTCAATCGGAAGGCAAGGTCGGCTTTGTATGATTCGGGTCGCCGGATTCGCGGCGCCCGAATCAGGCCCCAAAAAGGGCCCCAAAAAATAAAGTTTTTGCGCGAAAGGGCGCGAAAAATAGGATTTCGCGGCTCGGGTAGCGGTCGCGAAAAATCGCAGATTTGTGAAAGCTGGAGCACTGGAAAAATAGGATTTGACCGGAGCGGTACAAAAGGTTTGACAGCGTCACGCTGCTAAGGTATCTTTTAGTCACGCTTCAGAATTGTATCTGGAGCCGATCATCAGCCGGCGCGGGCCATCCCGCGGCGGCTTTTTCTTTGCGCGCCGCGCGGGCGCCGGCGGGGCCGGGCCCGGTTTTGCGAGAGCGGGCGCGCGGGTGGCCGCCATGTTTTTCAGGAATGTCCTCCCTGCCGCGAAGCGGTGGGGAGGGGGACCATCCGGAGGGTGGTGGAGGGGTAATAGGCCCTGTCCGTGGGGTTCGTTCGCGAACCTTCCGGATCATGGCGCCATCTACCCCTCCACCATGCTTCGCATGGTCCCCCTCCCCGTGCTGCGCACGGGGAGGACAAGCCGAGCATGGCGGCCGTTTCATTCGGGGAGGTTGAAATGGAGAGGAAGAAGCATGGCCTGCGCGACGGGTGCGGGCGGTTCGCGGCTCGGCCGCGGGCGGGGACCGAGCTCAAGCGGGGGCGGGGGGACCGGGCCGGGGGCCGGCCGCAGATCCGGGCCAAGCACAAGAGGGCGCTGACCGAGGCGGAGATCGACCGCTTCCTCTCGACGCTCGCCGAGACGTGCAACGTCGCCATGGCGTCGCGCGAGGCGAGGCGATCGGAGGGCGTCTTCCGGGCTCTCAAGCGGCGGGACGCCGGATTCCGGGCCGCCTGGATGGAGGCTCTGCGCGAGGCCTATGACCTGCTCGAGCTGGAGATGTGCGAGCGCGGCCGCTTCGGGGCGCCGAAGGACATCTTCTACCAGGGGCGCAAGACCGGGACGACCCGGGTGTTCAACGACGGGATGGCGCTCCGGCTGCTCCACCTGCACCGCAAGTCCGTCGAGGCGGCGCGGTCGGCGGATTCGGGGCGGCGGGACGGCGCGGCCATTTTCGACGAGCTTGCCGCCCGCCTCGCGGAGATCGAGGCGGAGAAGGCGGCGAAGGCGGCCAAGGCGTCGCCGGACGGGGAGGCGGACGATGGCCAGCCCTGAGCTCAGGTCGATCGCGGAGAGGATCGCCCGCCTCGAGCCGGAGGAGCGGCTTCGGGTGGTCGCGGCCCTGAGCCCCGCCGATCGCGACCATATCCGCTACCTGTGGAGCGTCTGGGAGCTGGCCCGGCAGCGCGAGCCCGATCTGCCCTGGCGGGTCTGGCTGGTGCTCGCCGGGCGAGGCTTCGGCAAGACCAGGATGGGGGCCGAATGGGTAAGGCGGATGGCGGCGGCCGATCCGATGGCGCGGATCGCGCTGGTCGGCGCGACCCAAGCCGAGGCCCGGGCGGTGATGGTCGAAGGCGCGAGCGGGATCCTCGCCGTCTGCCCCGACGACGAGCGGCCGGTCTGGGAGCCGTCGCTGGGGCGGCTCCGGTTCCCAAGCGGGGCGAGGGCCTATGTCTATTCGGCGGCGGAGCCGGACAGCCTGCGCGGGCCTCAGCATCATTTCGCCTGGTGCGACGAGATCGCCAAATGGCCGTTCGGGCCGGCGGCGTGGGACAATCTGATGCTTGGGCTGAGGTGCGGGGCCCTGCCCCGGGCGGTGGCGACGACGACTCCGCGGCCGGTGGCGCTGGTTCGCAAGCTGGTCTCCCAGGCGGGGGTGGCGAAGACGAGGGGGCGGACGAGGGACAATGAAGTCCACCTGGCCGGCGCCTTCCTGGCCGACGTGACCCGCGATTATGGCGGGACCAGGCTCGGTCGGCAGGAGCTGGACGGGGAGCTGATCGAGGACGTCGAGGGCAGCCTGTGGCCGAGGGATTTGATCGAGCGGTGCCGGGCTCCTTGCCTCCCCATGCGCGGAGCGCATGGGGAGGGGGACCAGGCGGAGCCTGGTGGAGGGGTAGAAGGCTCGGAGGATGGGGGTTCCAGCGAGAACCTCGAAGGCCGGTGCCATTTACCCCTCCACCAGCTTCGCTGGTCCCCCTCCCCATCTGCGATGGGGAGGCAAGTTCGGCGGATCGTCGTCGGCGTCGATCCGCCCGTGTCGGCGGAAGGGGACGCTTGCGGGATCGTGGTCTGCGCATTGCTGGGCGACGGCACCGCCCATGTCGTCGAGGATGCCAGCGTTTCGGGGCGGAGCCCCGAGGGGTGGGCCCGGGCGGTGGCCAGGGCGGCGCACAGATGGAGCGCCGACCGGGTGGTCGCGGAAGGCAATCAGGGCGGGGCGATGGTGGCGAGCGTGCTTCGGGGCGCCGACATCGACCTGCCGCTCACCATGGTCCACGCCAGCGTCGGCAAGTCGGCCCGGGCCGAGCCGGTGGCGGCGCTTTTCGAGCGCGGGGCGGCGAAGTTCGCGGGCGCCTTTCCGGCGCTCGAGGACGAGCTCGCCGGGCTGACGATCGGCAGCGGCTACGAAGGGCCGGGGCGGTCCCCGGA
>DASVUW010000365.1:0-3842 GCA_036386845.1 Allosphingosinicella sp.
GCCCGCGATCGCGTCCGAACCGTAAATGGCCGAATTGCCGCCGGTGACGACGTCTACCCGCTCGATCAGGTCGGTCGGGAAGGTGTTCACGTCGGGCGAGACCGCGTTGTTCAGGACGTCGCTGCCGACGTGGCGGCGGCCATTCTGAAGAACGAGTGTGCGCTGAGTGCCGAGACCGCGAAGATCGAGCAGGTTGAGACCCGCGGTGCCGAGGAAGCGGCTCGAGTTCGCCTGGCTGAAAGTGCTGCGAAGGGCGGGAAGCTCGTTGAGCACGTCGCCGACGGAGGTCTGGCCGGTTTCGAAGAACTCCGCACCGCCCACGGAGGTGATCGGGACGGTAGAGTCGAGATTCGGACGGCGGATGCGACTCCCCGTGATGGTGATGTCGCCCTGATTGGCGGCGCTGGCATCCTGGCCGGATTCGATTTCGGCCTCTGAGTTCAGCGTGGCAGGGTCGTCGGTTTCGCCCGCGCCGGTTCCTTCTGTCCCCTGAGTCTCCTGCGCGTAAGCCTGGGGAGTGAGCGCCGCGAGGAGTCCGATAAAGGCGACGGAGCGCAAAGTACGCGAACGGAAGGTTTCGGCCATGACTAAGTCTTTCCCCAAAATGGTGCCCCACGATTAATGGTGTAATCGAGTATCGGCCCGGGACGGATATTCCAATCGGTCCTGCAAAGGGGCGGGGTTTATACCGCCGCAGCGTGGCAATAATGTCACATCCACCCGAGCTCACGCGTGCCCTTCCGGAGGCTCCGGACCGCCGTTAGAGAGGGCGCTCGATGATCAGTCTCTCTCCGACGTCGCTCGCCGTGGCCGCCCTCATCCTGGGCGGCTGGCTCGCGTTCGCGGTCTGGGCGAGCCTCCGCGCCCTCGCACGCGACCGCGCCGCCGCCGCGCGGATCGACTCCACCCGCCACCATGAAGCCCTGCTGGGAGCCTCGCCGGCAATCCCACTCATCGTCCGGCGCGACGGCAGCCTCGAGGAGGCGGGGCGCATCGCCCGGGCGTTCGGCCTCGAGCGGATTCCGCTCCGGCTCGAAGATCTCGCCGAGGTTTTCGGCGGGGAGGACCGACAGGCATTGCTCGCCGGGGTCGAATCGGCGGCGGCGGCCGCAGGCGATTTCGCGCTTTCGATCCGCGCCGCCGGCTCGGCTCGGGTCTACCGGGCGCACGGCGGCCCGGCCCCGGCCTCCTATCCGGCCGGAACGGTCCTCCTCTGGCTCACCGACTCGACGGCAGGCGAGGAGGAGATGGCGGCTCTTCGCGAGCGCAGCGAAAGGCTCGCCGCCGCGCTCGATTCGCTTTCGGGCCTGATCGAGGCGGCGCCCTTTCCGATCTGGCATCGAGGGCCGGACCTGCGCCTCGCCATGGTCAACAGCGCCTATGTCGCGGCGGTCGAGGCCGAGGATGGCCGGGCGGTGATCGAGGGCGGGCTGGAGCTGGTCGACGACGGCGAAGCGGGCGCGATCGCGGAGGCCGCGGCGGTGCGCCAGAGCGGCCAGCCGCACGCGCGCAACGTGCCCGCGACGGTGGGCGGCGAACGGCGGATGATGCGCGTCGTCGAAGTGCCGCTGGGAGAGGCCGGAGTCGCCGGCTATGCGATCGACGTCGAAGACCGGGAGCAAGCCCGATCGGATCTCGCCCGCTTCGTCCACGCCCAGCGCGACATGCTCGACCGCCTCTCCGCGGGGGTCGCACAATTCGCCCGCGACCGCGGCCTCATCTTCTCGAACCAGCCCTTCGCGCGGCTGTTCGCGCTGAGGCCCGAATTCCTCGCGGACCGTCCCGAATTCAACCGGCTGCTCGACGCGATGCGCGAGACCGGCCACCTGCCGGAAGTGCGCGACTATCCCGAGTGGAAGAAGGAGCATGACCGCTGGTTCACCGGCGGGCTCGCCGCCGAGGAGGAGGATTGGCTCCTTCCCGGTGGACGCCACCTTCGGGTCGTCGCCCAGCCTTTGCCCGACGGCGGCCTGCTGCTCATCTTCGAGGACCGGACCGAGCAGCTGCGCCTCGCATCGGCGCGCGACACCCTGCTCCGGGTCCGAACCGCGACCTTCGACAATCTGTTCGAGGCGGTCGGGGTCTTCGCCTCGGACGGCCGCCTCCACCTCTGGAACAACCGGTTCCGGGAGTTGTGGGAGTTCGACGAGGAGCAACTGGCGGGCAATCCGCGAATAGATGCGCTTACGACCCATATCGGCAAGAAGCTGAGGAATGCGAGCCACGCCGCTCTGGTCCGCGAGCTCGTCCGAAGCGCGACGGTCGAGCGCAAGCAGCGCAACGGCCGGGTCGCCTTCACCGACGGCCGCGAGTTCGAGTTCGCCGCCGTCCCGCTCCCCGACGGAAACGCGCTCTTCACGATGCTCGACGTCACCGCCAGCCGGACCGTCGAGGCGGCTCTGAGGGAACGCACCCAGGCGCTCGAGCAGGCCGACCGGCTCAAGACCGCCTTCGTCTCCAACATGAGCTACGAGCTTCGGACTCCGCTGACGTCGATCGGCGGATTCGCCGAGATGCTCGCCGGCGGCTATGCGGGGGAGCTGCAGCCGACCGCTTCGGAATATGTGACCGCGATCCTCGATTCGGTCGCCCGGCTCGGCACCCTCATCGACGACGTGCTCGACCTGACCCAGAGCGACAGCGGCAGCCTCCTCCTCGCCGAGGACAAGGTCGACCTCGCCAGGCTCTGCGCCGAGGCGGCCGACGGCTTCCGGGACCAGGCGGCGAAGAAGGACATCGACTTCGCGGTCGAGATCGAAGCGGGCGCGGGCTCGATCGCGGGCGACCGGGCGCGCCTTCGCCAGTCGCTCGACAATGTGCTCAAGAACGCCTTCGCCTATACCGGCGACGGCGGCCGGGTCCTTCTCCACGCCGCGGGCAACCGAAAGGCGGCGGCGATCACGGTCTCCGACAATGGCCGCGGAATCGCTCCGGCGGACCAGGCCGGGGTGTTCGACCGATTCTCCCGCACTGCCGAACCGCGCGGCGCCGACGGGGCCGCTTTGGGCCTGGGCCTCCCCCTCGCCAAGCAGTTCGTCGAGGCCCATGGCGGGACGATCGAGCTCCTGTCCGAGCCGGGCGAAGGGACTACCGTGACCCTGCGCCTTCCGCGGAAGCGCTGATGCGCCTCGACGGGCCGGAGGCCACCGAGGCCCTGGGCCGGCGCCTTGCGCCGCAGCTGCGCGCCGGCGACGTCGTCGCCCTGTTCGGCGATCTCGGCGCGGGCAAGACCACATTGGCGCGCGGCATTCTCGCCGGCCTCGGCCATGACGGCGAGGTGGCGAGCCCGACCTTTCCGATCGTCATCCCCTACGAGACCTTGCGCCTCCCGGCCTGGCACGTCGATCTCTACCGGCTCGAGGACCCCGCCGAGGTCGACGAGCTGGCGCTGGACGAGGCGCTGGAAGACGGCCTCCTCATCCTGGAATGGCCGGAACGGATGGGGCTCGCTTTGTGGCCGCAATCGCTTCGCCTCGTCCTGCGCCGCGAAGGGGAGGGCGCCCGCGCCTTGACAGCGCAGGTGCCCGCCGCTTGGGAGGCGCGATGGCCGCCCCGATGATTCCGCCCGCAGCGGCGCCTGACTTCCTTGCAGAGCATGGCTGGACCGGCGCCGAAATACGGCCGCTGGCGGGCGACGCGAGCTTCAGGCGTTACTTCAGGGTCCACCGCGGAGACGAAACCGCGGTCCTCATGGACGCGCCGCCGGAGCATGAGGACCTCGGGCCGTTCCTGACCGTTGCAGGCCATCTCCTCGATCGCGGCTTCTGCCCGCCGCGGCCGCTTGCCGTCGACCGGGAGCGGGGCTTCCTCCTGCTCGAGGATTTCGGCGACGACCGGGTCGG
>DASVUW010000366.1:0-4773 GCA_036386845.1 Allosphingosinicella sp.
CCTGCGACAATTCTCTCTGGCTCATCCCGCCCCGAAGGATAGAGGTGTCCGGCCGATCATGTCGAATCGAATCAACAAAGCCAAGCCGGCCAAGGCGCTGGATCCCGCACGGCGCGCCCGGATCGAGGAAGCGCTCGCGCAGGGCGACATCATGCGCGCCGCGACGGTCGCCGAAGTCGCGCTGGCCGCCGGCCAGTCCGATCCGATGGTGCTCAACCTCGCCGCCTGGCGCCGGGAGGAAGTGGGCGATTATCCGGGCGCCCACGCCCTGCTCAAGCAGGCGCTTGCCTTGGCCCCGGGCGACGTCATGGTGCTTGGGGCGATCGGAGCGGTGCTCCGCAAGGAGAACCGGCTCGACGAAGCGCTGGCCGTGCTCGACCGCGTCGTGGCGGCGGAGCCGCGTCATTCCGCCGCGTGGCTCGAACGCGGGTTCACGCTCGAGGCGCTCCGGTCCGAGCCGGAAGCGGTCGACAGCTATTCGCGAGCGCTGGCCCTCGACCCCAATCTGGCGCCCGCGCTCGGCAAGCTCGCCGACATCGCCGCCAAGCGCGGCGATCGGGCCACCGCGCGAAGCCAGGCCGAGCGCGCCCTCTCAATCGATCCTGCGAACCCGGCGGCGACCTTTGCCCTCGCATCAATGGAGATCGAGGCCCGCGAAGGCGCTCAGGCGGCCGGCCGCCTCGAAACCCTGCTGGAGTCCGAACTCAAGCCCGACGACCGAACGCGCGCCCTCACCCTGCTGGGCGACGCGCTCGACCGGCAGGACCGGTGCAGCGAGGCGTTCGACGCCTACGACCGCGCGCAGTCCAACTTCCGCGCCGCCTATTCGGCGGTGCTTGGCCCAAGGCCCGGGCGCCCCTCGCATCGGGCCTTCATCGAGGCGATCGCAGCGCAGGTGCAGCGGTCGCCGCCTTTCGCGAAGCCGCCGCCGGCGCCAGCCGTGGACGCAGCCGCCGACAGACACATCTTCCTCTTGGGCTATCCGCGGTCGGGCACGACCCTGGTCGAGAATATCCTCGCAAGCGCGGCGCAGGTCGTGGCGCTGGAGGAGCGCGATACCCTTGCCGATACCGACGAGATTCTGGTCCGCAACGACGGCACGATGCCCGACCTGAATCGCCTCGACCCGGCTTTGCTGAGGGACCTGCGTCAGCGTTACTGGGCGCGGGTCCGGGCGATGGCCGGAGACGTCGCCGGGCGGGTCTTCGTCGACATGAACCCGTTCAACGGGATCAAGCTTCCGATCATCGCCCGGCTGTTTCCGGACGCGCGTATCCTCGTCATGCGCCGCGACCCGCGCGATGTCGTGCTGAGCTGCTACCGGATCAATTTCACGCCGAGCCCGGCTTCCTTCGCCTTCAGCGACCTCGAGGAAGCGGCGCGCCATTACGATGCCCTGATGCGGCTCACCGAGCTGTGCCGGGAGCGGCTGCCGCTCGCCTTCCACGAAGTCTGGTACCACCGGCTGGTTTCGGATTTCGAGCCGACCGTGCGCGCCATGGCCGATTTCGTCGGCCTCGAATGGACCGACGACTTCCACGCCTTCGACCGGACCGCCCGGACCCGCGGCGTGCGCACCGCAAGCGCGACCCAGGTCCGCCGCGGACTCTATGACGGCGGCGGCGGCTGGCGCCGATACGAAAGCCGGCTTGCGCCGGCGCTTCCGATCCTCGCCCCCTGGGTCGAGCGGTTCGGCTTCAAGCCATAAAAAAAAGGGGCGGCCCGAAGGCCGCCCCGATAGTCTGAGCGCTCGTTCGCCTAGAACTTCAGGCGACCGCCGATCGCGAAGCGGCGGCCCAGAGCGTCGTAGGTCGACGGATAGGTGTTGCCGCTGTTGAACGAGGTCACACCGATGGTGGAGCCGACGACCGGCGGCTTCTTGTCCATCAGGTTCATGACCGTCACGGTCAGGTCGAAATTCTCGGAGACGCCGAAGCGAAGCGCGAGATCGAACCAGTTGTAGGCCTTGATCTTGCCGAAATTGACCTCTTCGCCGGCCAGAGCACCCGTGGTGAGCGTCCCGGCGAAGGCGACGATGCCCGGCTCGGCTTCCACACTGGAGATGTGGCGCCAGAGCAGCGACAGGTCGACGTCCCCGAAGCTGAACGTGGAACGCGCGTTCCAGCTCCACTCCGGCTGGATCGATCCCGGGGCCGAGCTTGGACCCGCCGAACCCGGCGATCCGCAGTTCGGCCCGTAGAAGCCGATGCACTCGCGGGTACCGGAAGCCGGCAGCGCGCCGCCGGCACCGGGGACGCCCGGCGGAAGGACGGAGCCCGCAACGATCGGCTCGAACTCGGACCGGTCAGTCCAGTTGCCCTGGAAGCTCAGGTTCAGCTTGGCGAAGCCGAGGTCGCGCCGGTAGTTCGCACCGAAGTCGACGCCGTCCGTCAGGATCCGGCCGGCATTGGACGCCGGGAAGATCAGGCCCTGAGTGGTGGCGGCGTCGCCGTCGAGACCGCCCGTCACCGGGTTGCGGCGGAAGAGGCCGCAGATCGGATTGGTGGCGCTGGTCGCAGTGACTCCGGTGGCATTGTTGTCGCCGAAGCAACCGGCGATCAGATCGCCCGGGCCGGGCTGGGTGATCGCGTTCCTGATCTGGATCTTATAGTAATCCACGGTGAGCGACAGGCCCGGGATGAAGCGGGGCTGGAACACGATTCCGAGCGTGTAGCTGTTCGCCTTCTCGGGACGGAGCGCGAGGCTTCCCGACGTGGTGGCGTTCGCCTGGGCGGCCGTCGGGTTGATGATGTTCCCGATGGTCGACACCGGAGCGCCCTGCGCGAGGCAGACCGCCCTCAGGTTCGCGTTGGTGACCGGCCCCTGATAGGTCGCAGTCGTGCGGCACGGATCGGTCGCGACGGTCGTCAGGCCGGTATTCTGAGGCGCGAACAGCTCGCCGATATTGGGCGCGCGGACCGCCCGCTGGTAGTTGCCGCGGAACTTGAGGCCGTCGAACGGCTCCCAGGTGGCCGCACCCTTGTAGGTGGTGGTGCTGTACCCGGGCGAGCCGGCCGCATCGATCTTGTAGTCCGAGTAGCGGATACCCCCCTCAACCGTGAGGGACTCGAAGAAGGGCCGGTTCTGGACGAGCGGCGCGATGACCTCCGCATAAACTTCCTTGACGCTGTAGCCGCCTTCGAACGGGAGGACCGCACCGCCCGCGCCGCCGAGCTCGCCGGCCGTCTGCGAGAGCTGGTCGGACCTCTGCGAGGCCCGGTATTTGCGGTACTCAGCACCGACGGCGAACCCGATCGGGTCCTCGGCCCAGGGAGCGGAAGCTCCGAAATCGCCGCTCAGGAGCGCCCGGGCCTGAGCGAGTGAGGCCTCCTGTGCGTTGAACGCCTCCGCCGTGATGAAGTCGACCGCGGCCGGCGAGATGGTTCCGGCTGCTCCGAAGATGTTCACCGGCACGCAGCCCGTCGTCCCGGAACCGGAGCCGGCCAGCGGCGGAAGGTTCGGGTTGGTCGGATTGGGAACGGTCGGCGACGGCCCGAGGTTACAGGTGGTCGGGCTGGTCGTGAAGAGAGCCGTGCGCAGCCGGGAGACCGAAACATAGCCTTCCTGGGACTGCTCGTTCTCAGACTGGCCGTAGGCGCCGCTGACGTCGAGGCCGATCGAGTCCGTGATCCCGAGGCGGAGTCCGGCGCGATAGTCGAAGAACGTCGTCGTATATTCGGAGACGCGCGGCCCCGCCTCAACGAGGCGGCGGCCGATGTTCGTCTGGAACGCCCGGAAGTTCGGGTCGCTCGCGCTGGTCGCCGTCGCCGCCGCGGCGCACTGCGCCGGCGTGAGCGTCTGGATGCCCGGAGTGGTGAAGTCGAAGTCGTTGGTCGCGCAGAACTGGGCGCGGGCGCCGGCCGGCAGGAACGGGCTGCTGACCGGGATCAGGGCCAGCTGGCCGAAGATGCCCGACGGAGCGATGATCGTGTTGACCTGGTTCTTGGAGAACATGCCGCGGGTATAGACTTCGACCCCGTCGGCGACCTCGTAATGGCCCGAGCCGAAGATGTTGAAGCGCTTGAACGGCGTCTGGAAGATGTTGAACGGGTTGAAGTTGAAGGCGTCGGTCGCGCCGACATAGGGCCGGGTCAGGCCCGTGGTCGGAACGATGGTGTTCTGGCCCATGCCGGGGCGGGTGAAGCGTGCCGGAACGGTCGTGCCCGAACCGCCGGCATTGCCCGAGGTCGACGTGTAGTTGTTGAGCGAGAAGCGGCGGGCGCCCTGATAGACGGGGTCCGCTTCCTGGTAGCCGAGCGAGAGCACCGCATTGCCGCGGCCGTCGTCGAAATTGGCTCCGACGGTGAGGTCGGCGCGGAAGATGTGGCCGTCGCCGCGCTGGGTGATCTGGTTGCTGGCCTGGAGCTCCATGCCCGCGAAGTCGCTGCGGGTGATGAAGTTGATGACGCCCGAGACGGCGTCGGCGCCGTAGGTGGTGGCGGCGCCGCCGGTCAGGGTGTCGACCCGCTCGACGAGCGCGAGCGGGATGTTGTTCAGGTCGACCCGGCCGATGAAGTTCGAAGGAACGATCCGGGCGCCGTCGAGAAGGACGAGGTTGCGGAAGTTGCCGAGGCCGCGAAGATCGGCGTAGGCCGCGCCGCCGTTGCCGTTGTTGACGGCCGAGCCGATGCTCGGCGCGACGCCCGGAAGGTCGCGGAGGATCTCTTCGGCGACGTTGGTCTGGCGAAGCTGGAGCTCCTCCTGGCCGACGACGGTGACGGGGGAGGAGGAGACGAGGTTCGGATTCTTGATCAGGGTGCCGGTGACGACGAT
>DASVUW010000367.1:0-7260 GCA_036386845.1 Allosphingosinicella sp.
CCATGAGGACCAGGGGCAGAAGGCGTTCAACTACCGCTCAGAGCCGATCGAGCGCCACCTGAACAATCCCGCCCCGGCGACTCCGGTCTTCAAAGTGCCGGCGAACGCCAATGTCCGGCTTCATCTGGTCGGAGCCGGCGACAAGCCCCGCCAGCACAGCTTCACCGTGCATGGCGTGGCCTGGCCCGACCACGACTATCTCGGCGATGAATCGCCGATCGTGGCTTCGGAATCGGCCGTGTCCAACGGCACCGCCCGGACCTACGAGTTCAGGACCGGAGCTTCGGCCGACTATGCCTATCGGAGCGGCGTGCTCAAATGGGCGGTTCCGCAGGGCCTGTGGGGCCTGCTCCGGGTCGGTCCCTCGGCGGACGATGACGGCGTGACGGACGGGGACAAGGGCGACATCGTCGTCAGCGACGGCGGCCAGACCTGGCGGCTGAAGACTCCGGTGAAGCTCGGGGAGGGCGAGCGGGTGAACCCCTGGGTCGGAAGCGGCCAGGCGCCCGCCTCCGCCACCGAGGCCAGCCTGCTCCGGATCCGCGAAGGCACCCAGGCCGAACCGTCGACCAGCCTCGTTCCGCTGGCCAAGGTGGAGCGGGTTGTCCTCGCCACCGATCCGGCCCTCCAGGCCGCGGGAGTGGCTCCGAATTCCACGGCCGCCGACAACATGGCTGCTTTGGTCTCGGTCTGCCAGGCGGTGGACGGCTCGCACGCCGCGGCCGTCGGGCTGTTCGGCTCGGGCATCAGCTACGGCCAAAGCCACTCGGCCGTGGTTCCCGGCACCGCGGTCGGCGGGATCGGAGTCCATGGGATCGGCTACGCGACGGGTATCTACGGTGCGGGGCAGGGCGGCTTCTTCCACGGCAAGACCTCCCACGCGAGCGGATTTGCCGCCGGCGTCAATGCCATGGTCAGCAATGAGAGCGGCAGCAACGCCAGCTACGACCCCGTCGGCTATTCCTCCTGTGGGATTTCCGTCACCGCCGCGGGAACGGCGGACATGCCGGCGGCCATCATCGTCTCGAACTATCACGGCCGCCAGTTCGAATATGGCATCGCCTTCACCGGCCTCATCCTCGGCGGGAAGACGGGCGGAATCAAGCTGGCGACAATCCGCGACGACAGCCACTCGCCGACCGTGTTCGACATCAACGGGTCGCACACCAACGGCGTCGACACGACGGGTGCGGCCTTCTCCGGCAAGGCGATCCTGCTGGGCGACTCGCACTCGATGAGCTGGAGCGACGTCGGCTTCGTCCGAAGGGGAATCAAGGAGGTCGGGGTTACTTCCGGAAGCGAGCTCGCCAACCTCACCTCCCGGACGCTGTTCGCGCTGAGCAACTCGGCTCTGGGCTTGTACTCGGGCGGCCTCTCGAGCTCGGGAACGACCCACACTCCGACGGCGGAAGGACAGTGCATCGGCAACTTCACCTTCCTCGCCGGGGTCGGTGGCCATTCCGCCTTCATGGCCTGCTTCTCGACGGAACCCTGGACGGCGACGGCGCGCGGCAACCGGATAAGTTTCTGGACCAATTCGACCGGCTCCACGGCGAACGCCGAGCGGGTCCGGGTCGGGGACTCCGGCGTCGACATTCGAAGCGGCGGCAGCCTGCTCGTCGAGGGCACCAAGGTGGTCGGGGCCCGGGGCGCCGCGGTTGCCAACGCCACGGACTCCGCTTCGGCGGTCACCCAGCTGAATGCGCTGCTGGAGCGGCTTCGGGCGCACGGCCTGATCGCCGGCTGAGCGGGGCCGCTTCCGCCCGCTCCGTCATTGCGAGCGAAGCGAAGCAATCCAGTGCGGCCCCTGAGACCCGCTGGATTGCTTCGTCGCTTCGCTCCTCGCAATGACGGAGGGGCGGTTTCGGCACGCCGAACGGATCAACCTGAAGGATAAGTCCAGAGGTTGTTCTGCTTATGTTCAAGAAATGACGAACGAAGCGATTCGACTTGACCGAAGCAAGGAGGAAGAGAGGGGAGAAGCGTTCGCCCGACTGCCCTTCCTCGGCTCCGCGCGCGGTCGAGCTACCGTGGGAATACGGTATTTCGGCATCGAATCGGATCGTCACCGCAACAGAACAGATTGCCGCCAGGGCGTTGACGGGTCGGCGTAAGGCGCTGAAATCTAAGCTGTCCTGCGGGTTGCGCGGGCGAGCCGTCGCTTCGGAAACGGGACGACGCCTGCGACTCGAACTGGCCGTTGCGCAGGGGGCTGCGCGGCCTGTTCCGGGTGGGTGCGCAGAGGAAGCCGGGGGGACGGACCCGTGGCCGTCCCCCTGCGCCCACCCGGGCGAAGCCACCCGGTGCGGCCCAGCGGCCCGCCGGGTGGCTTTTGTCCCTTCGAAACGCCCTCCATCCGCAGCCTTTCCGATGGCGCTTAGCCAGCTCGGGCGGGCGATCGATTTCGACCAGGTGGTCGAAGGCCATGCCTGAACCGGCCCGGCCTAGGGCCTCTCCGGCTGCGGCCGGTGGGGCACAAGCACCAGGGTCCGCCCTTCGACCCGCCACGAAGCGAGCTTAGAGAGGAGGTTCATCCCGATCACGTCGAGATCGCCGAAGGCCGGCGAGACGACCACCTTGAGGTCCCGGGCGAGGACGCTGCCGATCCTCAGTTCCTCGACCGAGCCCGTGCGCGCCGGGGCCATTCCGTTCGCCGTCTTCAGAACCACCGGCGCCGGCCCGGCATTGGCCTTCACCCCCGCCGCCTCCGCCGTAGATTCCGAGATCGCCGTCACCGTCGCTCCGCTGTCGACCAGCATCCGCCGCTTCACCCCGTTGACGGTCGCCGAGGCCCAGAAATGGCCGTCGGCCGCCATCCGGATCCGGACCTCGCTGCCGCTCACCTGCTGCGGATCGAGCCCCAGCCGTTCCACCACCCGACCGACCTGCGGCTGGTAGGGCGCCTGCTGAATGAGGATGAAGTGAACGCCGGCGAGCAGCGCCAGCGAGAAAGCGAAGCGGAGCGCGCGCCCGACATAGGGAAGCCGGAAAAGAAGCATGAGGAGGAGCGCCCCGCCGAGGGCGTAGAGCGCGACCTGGGTCCAGTCGGGAGCGGCGTCCGGCATATATCGGAGATGTGGGCCGGGCGGCGCTTTGCAAGGAGGCGCGCGGGCGGGGTCGCCGAGATTCCGGCTTTGGCGCCGGCGCGCCGGGCGCAGGCCAAGGCGCCCCTCTGGGGCGGGTCCGGGGGCGCCGATTGTTATGCTGGAAGAATGGGTATAACATTGACTAATCAGCGGTTTTCGGGATGAACGCAGATGGCTCTGAGGGCGCCCGGAGGCGAGTTCGCGGTGGGCGCTTTCGATTGCATAGCGGCCATGAAGGCCGCCCAGGACATAGGAAGGCTTTCCGCGGCCGCCGGCGCCCTCTTCGCGGATCTCGGCTTGCCCTCATTCGCCCTCGCGCGCTTTTTCGGGCGGGCCGGCAAGCCCGACGTCGCGGTCCTCGACGGTGAATTCCACAAGGAATGGTCCCAGCGATATCTGGCCAACCGCTATGTCGACGTTTCGCAGATAGCGCGGGAAATGACCGTGACCGCGGCCCCTTATTCCTGGGACGACGTCATGCTCCGGCCCGGCGTCAGTGAATCTCAGATGCGGGTCAGGAACGAAGCGGGCTCGATGGGCCTCGAGGACGGCCTGTTCACGCCCGTCGCCTGGCCGGACGGAAGCTATGTCGCCGTCGCCGTGGCCGGCCGCCGCCGGGACCTCGCCGACCCGGCGGTGAGGACCTGGGCGGAGATCCTTTCCACTTATTACGGCTGCGAGGCGCGACGGTTCCTCGCCCGGCCCGAAGCGGCCCCGGTTCGGCTCAGCCCGCGCCAGCGCGAGTGCCTGGCCTGGGTGAGGCACGGCAAGAGCTCGGGCATGATCGGCGAGATTCTGGGATTGTCGGTGCAGACCGTCGACGACCATATCGGCGAAGCCTGCCGCAAGTTCGGCGTGCGTACGCGGACCCAGGCGGCCGTCGAGGCGACGCTCTCGGGGCTCATCGACTAGCCATCGCCTTTCGCGCTCCTATCCGGCGGCGGTTGACGCGGGGGCGGCGGCAAGCGCCTTGGACCCCCGCGGCCATCCCTGGGATGAAGAGGGACGACGAGGGAACGGCTATCCGCCGGCCCCGTCCACGCCAACCCCCTAGGCTTGGGGGGTCGACAAGCGCCTCGAGAGCGGGGCCGCCGGCAGCCGCCGGCACCTGTTCGAACGGGTTGCAATGTAGGAAATGCTCCTGTTTTGTACCGGGACGCGCGCTTCGGACGAGCCCCGCCGGCCCCATCCCGACCCGGAGGTCGAGGCCCTGCTCCATTTCGAGCCATCCTGCTCATCCTCGAGACGAGCGGCCGCGGCCTCTACTGGGTCTTCACCCAGAATCACGGCCTGGCGCGCGGAGTCCCCTATCCGGTGATCGACGAAACCGGCAGCGCCATCCCGTTCGAGGAGACGGCGATCGAGCGTCTCTGGGGCCGTTACCTGAAGTGAGGCCTTCGAAAATCCTCCCCCGCCTTTGCGGGGGAGGGGGACCGCGCGAAGCGCGGTGGAGGGGTTCTTCGGCCTGGCCGTACGCCAGTGACTCCGCGAGCGCCTGGCGCCTGCCGCCGCGTCACCCCATCGTTCGCCGCACGTCCCGCTTAAGCGCCGCCAGGCAAAGCTCCCCGCCCGTAAGCGTCCCCACCTCCTGGTCGATGGCGAGCTCGATCTTCAGCGCCAGCGCCCGAAGGTCCGGCGCCCGAACCTTCATCAGCCTGCGAAGCGCCGCTATATGCTCCCCCAGCAGCGCCATATAGACCGGCTCCAGCCCCTCCTCTTCTTCCGCGCTCCCGCCCGCGGTCGCCCGCTCCACCGCCCGCATCTCGGCCTCGACCGCCCGGAACCGAGCCAGCGCCCGCTCCCACCTCCCGTCATCGCGAGCGGAGCGAAGCAATCCAGAGCCGACTCCGACGCCCGACTGGATTGCTTCGTCACTACGCTCCTCGCAATGACGCGGCACAAGCGGAAGCGCAACAACCGCGCCTAGCAGCGCGCGACGCAACGGGTTATGCTGCCCAGCAGCATCAGCCAAGCCGCCCGAGAGTAGCGAAAGGATCGCGGAGCGATCGTGACTAGGAACGGAGTCGGCGCAGGCCGGCCGGCGAGGCGCGCGGCCCATTGCCGCGCCAACTCGACCGACGACCAGGCGCGGCTTTGCCGCGCCTAGCCCTGCCCCCGTGCTTCGATTAAGCTGCCCAGCAGCCATCCTTCGCCTCCTTCACAAGGCGTTTGGTGGTAAGAGCCGGAGCAAGGCTTCACCCCTTGCTCCGGTTCGACTTATCGTTAACAGGAAGTTTGGTTGCCCGCAAGCCCCGACAAGCCGAAAAAGAAGATGGGCCGCCCCCCGACCGGCATCGGCCCAGTCATCGGCGTTCGGCTCTATCCGGAGATGCAGGCTGAACTGGATGCCTGGATTGCAGACCAGCCGGACCCGAAACCGTCCAAGCCGGAGGCGATAAGGCGGTTAATGAGCAGGGCGCTTCGCGCCAAGCGGGCGAGCTAGTATTTTTCCCTGGTGGCAGGCACGTGCTTGGCACAGTCTTTAGCCATTTGCCCTTAGAGAAGGCGCAATGAGAGCACCACCGTCCATCTTGTTCGACACGAGCGCCCTGCGCGAGGCTGGCTGGCACTCGTCCCCGTTGTCCAGCATCTTCCAACTTTCTAAAGCTGGCCTCGTCGAGGTCTATCTCCCAGAGTTGGTGATCGCGGAACGCCGCACGCAGTGGGCGGAGAAGCCTCGAGAGGCAATTAGCGGAGCTCGACAGGCTTTGCGTGAGCTGGCTTCGAATCCAATTACGCCGTCGCAACAGGCACAACAAGTCAATCAGCTGCTTGCCGACCTCTCAAAGATGGATGTCGACGAGATGTCGTTATTGGCGTTCGATCAGTTCGTGCGGGATAATAAGATCATCGAATTGCCCATCACGCTTGAACATAGCAAGGCAGCTTGGCGGTCATATTTCTCGGGTTTGGCCCCTCATCGCAAGCCTAAGAACCGGGATGATATCCCAGATGCCCACATTTTTGAGGCCGCCAAAGAACTAATTGAGAGGAAAGGAGATGTCCATTTCGTCTGCGGTGACAAACGTCTATCAAGCGCACTCGCCCCGCTTCCCGGTGCCCGTGTTCATGCCTCACTCGAAGAACTTTTTCAAAGCGGAGCATTAGAAGATGCCACAAATCTGTGGTCTCGCGATCAGGCATGGCGAAGAATAGAACAGCTTGCTCCGCTGGACGAAATCAAGGAAGAGATACGGAATCAGCTCGAGTCTGATTTAGAGGTTCACCTCCACGACCTAGATTTCGTCGATGACGCATTGCCGGGGGACGAGACGGTGGCTCACGTTCTCTGGGCCATGGGGGCTGAACTGATCGAAATTGAAAATCCCGACGACTGGGGTGGGGGCTTGATGAGCTTTCAGGTCGATTGCGAGTGCGACGCGGGAATTCGTATGAGGTATTCCCATGAGGAGGCGCGAGGATTGCCTGATTGGATTGATGTATCTTGGGGCCACGGCAACTACGTAGAGGCAACTGCTGACGTGCGGCTTAAGGTGGAAACGACAGTGGACGTTGAGGTAGATTTATCGAACGTGGAGGATGGCTTGAAACCGCTCCTTTCCAGGATCGAGATGAACGACCCTCAGCTGTTTATAGTCCAGACTGGGCCCTCCTGGTCAACGTGATGCTGGTGACAAGAGCCTTCGGTACCAAGCACGTCCTGGGACTGAAAGCCCAGCCACAGGGATGTCCGGCTGCGTCACAACCGCACATCGCGTCAGGAGCATCTCTCGTTGCTGCTCCTCACAAGGGTCGATAGGAGCCTCACAAATGGCGGATACGACCTACAATCTTAATGGGGCCTTCAAGCCGCCGACAAAGAGGTTCGCGGACCTGGACGGCCCGGATGTTTATCCGACTCCGCCCTAGGGGCGACCTTGGCGCTCGTAGAGCATGAGCAATTTCACGGGACCATCTGGGAGCCCGCTTGCGGCGACGGCGCGATGTCGAAAGTTCTTGCCATTGCCGGTTCACCCGTATGACGCCCCTACCCCGCCTCTAAACCTCCTTCATCTCGAACCCCACGATCTTCCCGTCCCAGCGGCACTGGAAGGAGCGCCTGCCGCCCTCCCCCTCGACCGAGCCCCACACCACGACCTTGGCGACGCTCTTGTAGACGACGTCGATGATCTTCACAGTCCCGTAGGGCGCGGCTCGTGCGCTGCATGCCGCC
>DASVUW010000368.1:0-3219 GCA_036386845.1 Allosphingosinicella sp.
TCGACGGCATCAAGCTCACCGACCGCGACGCTCTGGTCGAGGCCGGGCACGATCTCAAGTCCCTTGCGGCGACCCTGGTCCGAGCCTTCCTCCGCCAGTCGGTGATCGACGGCTTCTTCCATGCCGACCTCCACCAGGGTAATCTCTTCGCCCTCCCCGACGGCCGGCTCGCCGCCATCGACTTCGGAATCATGGGGCGGATCGACCGCCAGTCCCGGGTCTGGCTGGCCGAGATCCTCTACGGCCTCCTCACCGGCAATTACCGGCGAGTCGCCGAAATCCATTTCGAGGCGCAATACGTCCCGTCGCACCACGACGTCGACGAGTTCGCAACCGCGCTCCGGGCCGTGGGCGAGCCCATCCGGGGGCTTCCCGTCAAGGACATCTCGATCGGCCAGATGCTCGACGGCTTGTTCACGATCACCCGCGACTTCGAGATGCCGACCCAGCCGCACCTCCTCCTCCTCCAGAAGACGATGGTGATGGAAGAAGGGGTCGCCCACGCGCTCGATCCTGACATCAACATGTGGGAGACGGCCGAGCCGTTCCTCAGGGAATGGGTGCGCGGGGAGCTCGGCCCGGAGGCGGCGCTTGCGGACCGGATCGTGCGCGACTTCAGGACCTTCGCGAAGATCCCCGAACTGATCCGGCGGATCGACCATTATTATCCGCCGCCTGGCGCCGCTCCGCCGGATCCGCCCCTCGCCGAAGTGGTGGTCGTGAAGCCGAGGCGCTACTGGCGCTACGTGCTGACGGCGGGCGTTTCGGCCGCGGCTGGCGCGGCGGCGATGCTGGCCCTATTCTAATCGCATGATTCGAGAGGATGTCCTTTCGGTGCTCAGGCCGCTTGAACCGGAGCTCAAGCGGCTCGGTTTCGCGAAGCTCTATTTGTTCGGATCGGCCGCGCGCTCCGAGCCCGGTGCGCGCGACGTCGATCTGCTGTACGAGGCCGAAGGTCATCTCCGACCCGGCTTCCACGAGCTAGCGGATGCTTGGGACCGGCTCGAGGGGCTCCTCGGCAAACGCGTCGACCTCGTCGACAGGAAGCTACTCCATGGACGCATTCGCCCGCGCGTCGAAAACGAGATGATCGAGGTCTATTGATGGACCCCGGCCCGGAAGCGGATGCGATCGGCGAAGCCAGCCGCAAGCTGTCGGCAGGATTGCAGGAACGGCATCCCGAGATAGAGTGGCGCAAGATGTACGGACTCCGCAACATCGTCGCCCACCATTATCGTCGACTTAACTACAGCATAATTTGGCAGATCGCGACCGGGACGCTGGATCCGTTGGAGGGAGCCTGCCGGGACGAGCTTTCACGCTTCGACGAATGAACGGCAAGCGGATCCTACTCATCGTCGGCGGCGGGATCGCAGCCTACAAAGCGTGCGAGCTGGTGCGGCTGGTCCGAAAGGCCGGCGGCAGCGTCCGCTGCGTCCTGACGGCGGGAGGCGCGCAGTTCGTCACTCCGATGACTCTGGCGGCCTTGTCCGAGCAGCCGGTCCATACCAGCCTCTGGGATCTCAAGGACGAGGTCGAGATGGGGCATATCCAGCTCAGCCGCGAGGCGGACCTGGTCGTGGTCTGTCCGGCGACGGCCGACCTGATGGCGAAGATGGCGGCGGGGATCGCCGACGATCTCGCCACCACCCTGCTCCTCGCCACAGACAAGCCGGTGCTCGCTGCCCCGGCGATGAACGTCAGGATGTGGGGGCACGAGGCGACGAAGCGCAATGTCGAGCGCCTGCGCGCGGACGGGGTGACGATCCTCGAGCCCGACGAGGGCGAGATGGCTTGCGGCGAATACGGGCCTGGCCGGCTGCCGGAGCCGGAGCGGATCCTTGCCGCCATAATTGCACGTCTTTCGTCGGGCGGCCCGCTTGCCGGCCGACACGTCATCGTGACCGCGGGCCCGACCCATGAGCCGATCGACCCGGTGCGGGTCATTGCCAACCGGTCTTCGGGAAAACAGGGCTTCGCCATAGCGCAAGCGCTGGCCGCCCTCGGAGCGCGGGTGACTCTGGTCGCGGGGCCGGTCGCACTCCCAACGCCCGCCGGGGCGGACCGGGTCGACGTCGAGACCGCCCGTGAGATGGAAGCCGCGGTCGAGGCCGCCCTGCCTGCCGACGCCGCCGTCCTGGTCGCGGCCGTCGCCGACTGGAGGGTCGAGGCTTCCCCTTCGAAGCTCAAGAAGGCGACTGGAGCGCCGAAGCTCAAGTGGCTGGCCAACCCCGACATCCTTGCAAGCCTGGCGCAGAGCCCCCGTCGTCCAGGGCTCCTCGTCGGCTTTGCCGCGGAGACCGAGGACCTCGTGAACGTTGCGAAGGCGAAACGAGCAAGCAAGGGGTGCGACTGGATCGTCGCCAATGATGTATCGGGAGACGTGATGGGCGGCGACCGCAACCGGGTCCACCTGATCACAGCCGCCGGCGTCGAAAGCTGGGAGGAAGGTGAGAAGACGGAGGTTGCACGGCGCCTGGCCGACAGGGTGGCGGCCGCCTTGGGGGAAGAGAATGCGAACCGACCTTCTGCTTCTGACTCCGCTGGCGAGGCTGGCTGACCTCGCTTTGCTCCTGCTGCGCTGGGTGACGGGGGCGTTCCTGATCTGGCAGAGCCACGACAACATCTTCAGCGCCGAGCGGATGGCCGAGTTCGAGAAATTCCTCGTTCAGTTCGACTTTCCGTTGCCGGGCCTGATGGCCCCGCTCTGCGTCTACGCGCAGTTCCTGTGCGGGCTAGCCTTCATCCTGGGCCTGCTCACCCGCTGGGCCGGGGTCGTGACCGCCTTCGTCTTCGTGATCGCAGTGTGGATGGTGCACTGGCCCCAGGACTTTCCCGGCTGGTGGCCGGCGCTGATCCTGGTCTTCCTCGGCCTGCTGTTTGCAACGCAGGGAGCCGGGCGCTACGCGCTCGACCATCGGATCGAGAGGCGCGATGATCGACATCAAGGTAAAACGGCTTTCTAACGGCAAGGATCTCCCACTCCCGTCTTATGCGAGCCGGGGCGCCGCCGGCCTCGACGTCGTCGCAGCGGAGGATCTGGTCCTCGAACCGGGCAAGCGCCACGCGGTGGCGACCGGCTTCGCCATCGCCATTCCCGAAGGCTTTGAGGTGCAGGTCCGGCCGCGCTCCGGGCTCGCGCTCAAGCACGGGATCACCTGCCTCAACACGCCGGGCACGATCGACTCGGACTATCGCGGCGAGGTGAAGGTGATCCTC
>DASVUW010000369.1:0-3772 GCA_036386845.1 Allosphingosinicella sp.
GCGCTCGGCGCCTTCCCAGCCGGCAAGGCCAAAGCGGCTTTGGTGGAGGCCGTCGAGTTCGCGATCGCCCGCGCGTATTGATCCGCCGTCGCCCCAGCGAAGGCTGGGGCCCCGGGGGGTGAAGAACGCTAGTGCTTTTCGCCCGCCGGGATGCAAGCCTTCGCTGGCATGACGACGTCGCTTCCGATCCACGCCGTACTCCCCGAGCTTCTCGCGGCCCTGCGCGCGCAGCCGAACGCCGTGCTCGTCGCCCCGCCCGGCGCTGGAAAGACCACCGCCGTCGCCCCTGGCCTCCTCGCCGAGCCCTGGTGCACCGGCGAGATCCTCCTCCTTTCACCCCGCCGCCTGGCGGCCCGCGCCGCCGCCGAGCGGATGGCGGAGATGGCGGGCGAACGCGTCGGCGACTCTATCGGCTACGCGACCCGGCTCGACTCCAGGCGCTCGTCGCGGACCCGGATCCTCGTCCTCACCGAAGGCATCTTCCGCAACCGGATCCAGGCCGATCCGGAGCTGGCCGGAGTCTCGGCGGTGCTGTTCGACGAGGTCCACGAGCGGAGCCTGGACAGCGATTTCGGCCTCGCCCTCGCGCTCGACGCTCAAGGCGCGCTCCGGCCCGACCTGAGGCTCGTCGCCATGTCCGCGACCCTGGACGGGGAGCGGTTCTCGGCGCTGATGGCCCAAGGGGAAAAGCCCGCGCCCGTGATCGAGAGCGAGGGGCGCAGCTTTCCGATCGAGCTTCGCCACCTCGGCCGGTCGGCGGAGAAGAGGATCGAAGACGAGATGGCGGCGGCGGTCCGCCGCGCCCTGACGGAGGCCGAGGGAAGCCTGCTCGCCTTCCTTCCCGGAGTCGCCGAGATCGAGCGTACCGCCGAGCGGCTCGAAGGCCTTCCGCCGGGAACCGACCTCCACCGGCTCCACGGAAGCCTCGAGCCGGGCGCCCAGCGCTCCGCCATCGCGGCTCCTCCGCCGGGCCGCCGCAAGGTCGTTCTCGCAACCTCGATCGCCGAGACCAGCCTGACCCTCGACGGAGTCCGGATCGTCCTCGATTCCGGCCTCGCCCGGCGCCCCCGCTACGACCGCTCCGCCGGGATCACGCGCCTCGTCACCGAGCGCGCCAGCCGGGCCGCCGTGACCCAGCGCGCCGGGCGGGCCGGGCGGCAGGGGCCCGGCACCGTCTACCGCCTGTGGGAGGAAGCGGCCACGGCAGGCCTGCCCCGATTCGACCCGCCCGAGATACTCGAGGCCGACTTGAGCGCGCTGCTGCTCGACTGCGCCCTCTGGGGCGTTGCCGATCCGCGCGAGCTCAGATGGCTCGACCCGCCGCCCGCCGCCGCCGTCGACGAAGCCCGCCGCCGGCTCGTTTCGCTCGGGGCGCTCGGCCCGGACGGCCGCCCCACCGCCCACGGCAAGGCGATCGCCGCCTTGCCCCTGCCGCCGCGCCTCGCACACATGTTGATCGAGGCCGGGGCCCGGGGCTGGGGGAGGACGGCCTCCGAGGTGGCGGTGCTCCTGTCGGAGCGCGGCCTCGGCGGCAACGACGCCGACCTGGAGTCGAGGCTCAGGCGCTGGCGAGGGGAGCGGGGTCAGCGCGCCGAAGCGGCAAGGGGGATGGCGAAGAGATGGGAGCAACTCATAGCCCCTCCCCTTCTGGGGTGGGGTTGGGGTGGGGCCTGTCTCGCCCCGGAGGCGCGGACCGGACATCCCCCACCCCCGGCCCCTCCCCTGAAGGGGAGGGGTGAAGAAATCGGCCCCTGCCTCGCCCTCGCCTTCCCCGACCGGCTCTCGAAGCGCCGCGATCCCTCGGGCGAGAACTGGATCAGCGCGGGCGGCCGGGGCTTCCGGCTCGATCCGCACTCGCCGCTCGCCCGCGAGACCTGGCTCGCCGTGGGCGAGGTGAGCGGAACCGCGGCCGGCGCCCGGATTCTCTCCGCCGCCCCGATCGGCGAGGTTGAGGTCGAAACCCTGTTCGGCGACCGGATCGAGAGCCGCGCCCGGATCGCCTTCGATCCCGCCGCCGGCACCGTCCGGGCCCGCCGCGGGCGCAGGCTGGGCTCCATCACCTTGTCCGAAGGCCAGGACTCATCGGCCTCGCCGGACGAGATCGCCGCGGCGCTACTCGAAGGCGTGCGCGCCTACGGACTCCATCTCCTGCCCTGGAGCGAAAGCGCCCGGTCGCTTCGCCGCCGGGCCGCCTTCGCCCGCGCCTTCGACTCCGGCCTTCCCGATCTCTCCGACGAAGCCCTGCTCTCTTCGCTCGACGAATGGCTACCGCCGGTCCTCGCCGGCCGGCGAAGCCTCCGCGACGTGGACCCCGCGTCGCTGGCCGGGACGCTCGACTCCCGCCTGGGCTGGGAAGGCCGCAAGGCGGTCGACCGGCTCGCCCCGCACGCCTTCGAAACGCCCGCGGGCAGCAGCCACCCCATCGACTATGAGGCGGAAGCCGGCCCGACCGTGACCGTCCGGGTTCAGGCCCTTTACGGCCTCGACCGGCACCCCGCCGTCGGCGGCGGACGGGTCCCCCTCGTCCTCAGCCTCACCTCGCCGGCCGGCCGCCCGATCCAGACCACCCGCGACCTGCCCGGCTTCTGGAGCGGGAGCTGGTCCGCCGTCGCGAAGGAAATGCGCGGCCGCTACCCAAAGCACCCCTGGCCCGACGATCCGGCCGCGGCCGACCCGACCTTGAGGACGAAGAAGGCCTCGATCCGAAACTCCCCTCCCTGGAAGGGAGGGGCTGGGGGTGGGTAGGCGAGTGAAGCGAGACTTTGCGGCGTCGAAGTTTCGCCCGCCTTCGGCGGACCCACCCCCGACCCCTCCCTTCCAGGGAGGGGGGATAGGAAGACAGCCTGTTGATTAAACTGGAAAAGCCGGGCACCACCGACCGGCAGCAGGAGCTTGAGACGATGACCGCGGCGCGAATCTTCCAGCGATCGAAGAATGCCATGCAGTCCGGCAATGCGCGCACCGGCGAGTGGGTGCTTCAGTTCGAATCGCACCGCCCGCACGTTCCCGATCCGCTCACCGGCTGGTCCGGCGGCGGCGACACCCAGGCCCAGGTGACGATCGCCTTCCCGACCCTGGAGGCGGCCCAGGCCTATGCCGAGAAGAACGGGATCAGCTGCCACCTCGTCCCCCCCGCGACTCGCAAGCTCAAGCTCCAGGCCTATGCCGACAATTTCCGCTGATCGGACTCTGAGGGCGGCGGCTGCGCTGCTCCTGCTCGGCGCCGGCACCGCCGTATCGGCGAGCGGGACCATCGAGATGGATCCCAAGACCGAGGCTTTCGCCAGCCGCGCCGCCTGCGAGAAGGCGCTTGAAGGCCGGCATGCGGCGGCGCTCGCCAGGGTCGGCGCACTGCCGGCGGAGGAGCGGCGGATGAACCGGGTCGAGGCCCTGACGAGGGACGACGACGATCGGCTGGGCTATTTCGAGACGCTCGACCTGACGATCGACACGCCCGAGATCCGGATGCCGCGAGGCCAGACCGAAACCTTCATTTGCCTCGGAAGCACGCTCGAACACCGCATCTATTACGAAGCGGGCGGCATCTATCCCGGCCGCCCCGTCCCGCCGACGCCTCCGGAAAAGGCCAAGCGCTGACGTCACCTCGGCGAAAGCCGGGGCCTCGGGGAGACCCGCCGAGACTTCTCGACCCGAGGTCCCGGCTTTCGGGTTCCCATCAAAGTAATACTTTGATGGGAACCCTCCCGGGATGACGGTTTAAGGGTTCAGCATCCCAGCCCCGAGCAACAGCAGCAGCTTCGAGTCGATCGCC
>DASVUW010000370.1:0-2645 GCA_036386845.1 Allosphingosinicella sp.
AGGTCCCCTCGGCCGAGGCGAAGGAGTGAGGATGACCACCAATCCCGAGCGTGCCAACCGGCCGGCGCTCTCCCTCCATGTTCCCGAGCCCGAGGCGCGCCCGGGCGACGAGGTCGATTTCAGCCATATCGAGATTCCCGCCGCGGGAAGCGTCCGCCGCCCCGACGTCGCGGCTCCCGCGGCCGAGACCCATGAGCTGGTCTACTCCCTGGTCCGGGTGCTCGACGAGGAGGGAAGGGCGGTCGGCCCGTGGGATCCCAAGCTCGATCCCGACACCCTGCGCCGCATCCTGCGGGACATGATGATGGTCCGTGTCTACGACGACCGGATGTACCGCGCCCAGCGGCAGGGCAAGACCAGCTTCTACATGAAGTCGACGGGCGAGGAGGCGATCGCAGTCGCAGGCGCCCACGCCCTCGACCGCGACGACATGTGCTTCCCCACCTACCGCCAGCAGGGCCTACTCGTGGCCCGCGACTATCCGCTCGTCCAGATGATGTGCCAAGTCTATTCGAACCGCGGCGATCCGCTGAAGGGACGTCAGCTGCCCATCATGTACGCGTCCAATTCGCACGGCTTCTTCACAATCTCGGGCAATCTCGCGACCCAGTTCCCGCAGGCGGTCGGCTGGGCCATGGCCTCGGCGATAAGCGGCGACAGCCGGATCGCCGCCGCCTATATCGGCGACGGCTCCACCGCCGAGGGCGACTTCCACGCCGCCTGCACCTTCGCCGGCGTGTATCGCGCGCCGGTCATCCTCAACGTCGTCAACAACCAGTGGGCGATCTCGACCTTCTCCGGCATCGCCGGCGGCGAGCTCACCACCTTTGCCGCCCGCGCCGTCGGCTACGGCATTGCCGGCCTCAGGGTCGACGGGAACGACGCCCTCGCCGTCTACGCCGCCACCCGCTGGGCCGCCGACCGGGCCCGGGCCAATCTCGGCCCGACCCTGATCGAATTCTTCACCTACCGGGTCGAAGGCCATTCGACCTCCGACGACCCCTCCGTCTACCGTCCCCAGAATGCGGGCGCGCAATGGCCGCTCGGCGACCCTGTCGCCCGCTTGAGGCAGCATCTCGTCGCGCTCGGCGAGTGGGACGACGAGCGCCACCAGGCCCAGCTGGACTCGCTCGACGCCGAGGTCCGTGCCGCCCAGAAGGAGGCCGAGAAGCTCGGCACCCTCCAGTCCGATCCCTATCTGAACATCGCCTCGATGTTCGAGGACGTGTTCGAGGAGCTTCCCTGGCATCTGAAGGAACAGCAGGCCCAGGCGATCGCGGAAGGCGAGGCGAAGCGCAAATGAGCGTCATGAACATGATCCAGGCGCTCAACAGCGCCCATCACGTGATGATGGAGCGGGACCCGGCCATGGTCGTCCTCGGCGAGGATATCGGCTATTTCGGCGGGGTCTTCCGGGTCACCGAGCATCTCCAGAAGAAGTTCGGCAAGGCACGCGCCTTCGATTCCCCGATCAGCGAGAACGGGATCGTCGCGATCGCGGTCGGGATGGCCGCCTACGGCCTACGGCCGGTCGCCGAGATCCAGTTCGCCGACTACATCTACCCGGGCTTCGACCAGATAGTCTCCGAAGCCGCGAAGATGCGCTACCGCTCGGCGAACGAATGGCACCTGCCGATGGTGCTTCGAAGCCCCTATGGCGGCGGCATTTTCGGAGGCCAGACGCACAGCCAGTCGCCCGAGGCGCTCTTCACCCACATTGCCGGAATAAAGACGGTGATCCCGTCCAACCCGTACGACGCCAAGGGCCTCCTCATCGCCGCGATCGAGGATAACGACCCGGTCATCTTCTTCGAGCCCAAGCGGATCTACAACGGCCCGTTCGACGGCTTCTACGAGCGCCCCGTCACCCCGTGGGCGAAGCATCCGGCGGCCGAGGTCCCGGACGGCCATTACACCGTCCCGCTCGGCAAGGCGGCGATCGTCCGTGAAGGGGAGGCGATCACGATCCTCGCCTACGGCACCATGGTTCACGTCGCCCTCGCCACCGCCGCGGCCGAAGGGGTCGATGCGGAAGTGATCGACCTTCGAACCCTCGTACCGGTCGACATCGAGACGATCGAGGAATCGGTCAAGAAGACGGGCCGCTGCCTGATCGTCCACGAGGCGACCCGCACCTCCGGGTTCGGCGCCGAGCTCAGCGCGCTCGTCCAGGAGCGGTGCTTCTACCATCTCGAGGCGCCCGTCACCCGGGTCACCGGCTGGGACACGCCTTATCCGCACTCGATGGAATGGGTCTATTTCCCCGGACCGGTCCGGCTCGGGCTGGCGCTGAAGAAAGCTTTGGAGGACTAGGACGGACATGGCGCGCTTCGAATTCAAGCTGCCCGACATCGGCGAAGGCATTGCCGAGGCCGAGATCGTCCAGTGGCACATCAAGGTCGGCGACGAGGTCAGGGAAGACCAGCAGCTCGCCGACATGATGACCGACAAGGCCACCGTGGAGATGGAAAGCCCCGTCTCCGGCCGCGTGATCGAAGTCGCCGGCGAAGTGGGCGATCAGATCCCGATCGGCTCGGTCCTCGTCGTGATCGAAACCGAAGGGGAGGGCGCCGCCACCGCCTCCGCCACCGACCAGGACGGCCAGGAAACTACGGCGCAAGCAGAGCGCACCGACACGGTCGCCT
>DASVUW010000371.1:0-4091 GCA_036386845.1 Allosphingosinicella sp.
CCACCATGCTTCGCATGGTCCCCCTCCCCCCGCTTCGCGCGGAGAGGATGAGAAGCTAATATTGCTTCCGATACCTCAGGTTGACGTTGTTGCCGCCGCCCGAGGTGCCGACTTGGGAGAGGATGCTGAGCGCCTTCGACAAGGCGATCTCGATCTGGGTGGCGGTGAAGCCGCGAGCGTCGGTGATGATCTCCAGATAGACGTCGTCGGAGACGTAGAAGCCCGCCGCGATGGCGGTGCCGCGGCCCGTCGTATCGTCGGCGCCGAGAATCCGGAGGCGGTCGAAGCCGCCGGCGGAGCGAAGCTTGCCGAGCGGGTTCAACCCTCCGCCGCCGCCGCGCAGCGAGTTGAGAGAAGTCGCGAGCTGCACCGCCTGAAGCGCTGAAATCTCGCTCACCGACCCGCCGAAAAGGATCCTGGCCATGATCTCGTCCTGCGGCAGGCCCGGATTGGAGGTGAAGGCGATCTGCGGGTTGTTGGCGCTGCCCGAGACGTTGATGTTGACCGTCACGTCCTTGACGTCGGCGCTGGCGACAAGGTCGATGCGCGGATTGGGCGGCCGAGCTCCGGTGAACGCGATATGGCCTCGGGTGACGTCGAAGCGCTGGCCCGAGAAGCTGAACGTGCCCCGGACCAGGTCGGCCTCGCCGACGATCGAGGGAGTCGCCGTCGTGCCCTGAACCCGAAGGTCGGCGCTCCATTCGGATTCGAGGCCCATCCCGGCGATGAACAGGCGGTTGTCGGCGCGAAGGCGAAGGTCGAGCTTCCAGATGCTTGGGGCCGTGTCGTCGGCCTGCTGCGTGGCATCCCGGACGCTCGGCAGGGGCTCGCCCTTGCGGCGCACTCCGGCAAGCTCGACCACTTGGGCGGCGCCCTGGCGGATGATCTGGTAGCGCACCTCCGGCAGGGTCAGGTCGCCTGCGATGAGGGCGCCGCCCGCCCGGCTGTTGGTGATTGCGAGATCGCCGGTCAGGGTGGCCCCGATCGTGTCGCTTCGGGCGAGCTGGGCGTCGGCGAGCTTGAGGCGGATGTCCATCGGATAGCCGGCAGCCGAGGCGAAGCCGACGGTTCCGGTCCCGCTGATCGTCCCGCGCCCGGCACGGCCCGAAAGCTGGGTGATCTGGAGCTCGGAGCTCGTGAATCGGCCCTGCAATGCAAGCTGGCTGATCCGGGTGCCGTAGGTCTCGTGGACGAAGGTGAGGTTGTTGGCGCGGATGATCCCGGCGAGCTGCGGGCTCTGGACCCGGCCGGAGAAATCGGCGGCGACTCCGATCGGACCGGAGAGCTGCATGTCGGCCACTCCGCCGAGTGACCACAGGACTTCGGCCGGGCCGTTGTAGCGGATTCCGCCGGCGAGCGGAGCGGCGAGAAGGCGGGTCGTCCAGGTCCCGGCGCCGGGGCCGACCGGCTGAAGCCGGAGCTGCGCCCGGCCGATGACGGCGGCGTCCCGGCGGATCACCGCGGCGAGGTTGCCGCCTTCCGGCCGAAGCTGGCCGGCGAGCGCCAGGTCGACCGGAGGCGACCGGACGGCGATCCCGGTGCGGGTGAAGCCGGCGATGGTGAGCCTCGCGTCGGCGCGCGGGAAGGTGTCGCCGCCGATCTGGGCGAAGTCGATGCTCCCGGTGGCCCGGCCGCCGACGCCCATGCCCGGCGAGAAGAGGTTGAGGATCGAGATGTCGAAATCGTTGAGCCTCGACTGGACCACCATTCCGCCGTCGCCGTAGCGGCCGGCGAGCTGGACGTTGCCTTGCGGCAGGACGAGCTCGGTCGGCGCCAGCTGCCAGCCGCCCGCGACCTTGCTGATCTGGGCGGGGCGGGCCAGGCGGAAGGGGATGTTTCGGACCTGACCCTGCGCAGCGGCGCGGATCACGGTCGGCGACAGAGCCGCGTTGACGGCGACCCGGAACGGCATTCCGCTCGTCCCCTCGGCGAAGACCTGGGCGGCGCCGTTGCCGCCGCGATAGTCGACCTTGGCCCGGGCGCGGGCGAGGAAGAAGTTGTTGGCGCGGACTCCGGCGAGCTGGGCGTCGCCGACGATATGCGGCGCATCGTCGTAGAGGATCACGCTCGCCTGGACGACGCCGCGCTGGATCAGGATCGGGTTCGCGCCGGGGATCTGTGCGCCGTTGGCCGTCGCGCTGATGTCGGCCCTCTGGAAGCGGCCGACGGCGGCGAGCTGGATCGTGCCCTCAAGGCCCTGACCGGTCATCGCGAGCGTTCCGACGAACGGGCCGGCGGGGGTCCGGACGACCCGTCCGGTGAAGGTCATTCCCGCGAAGAGCAGACGGCGCACCTCGATGGTCATCGGGCCGCGTCCGGACAGGATGGTGACGTCCGCCTCGAATGCGCCGTAGGCCGACTGGCCCGTGGCGCTGATCGCATAGCCGCCGGCGACCGCGCGCACGGTAGCGCGGATGTCTCGAAGCCCGATCCCGAAGCCGGGGCTTGCGGCCCGAAGCTCGATCTGCGGCCGGGTCGCGGTCCCGGTCACGACGACCGCGAAGGCGCCGTAAGCCCTGGAGACTCCGGCGGCGCGGATGTTGATCCGACCGTCGGGCCAGACCGTGCCGCCCCCCGACGTGATCCGGAGCCCCGGCGAGCTCAGCCTGACGTCGCCCAGAGTGATCACCCCGGTCGGACTCATCACCACGTTCGCCGAAGCGGTGGCATTGCCCTCGAGGAAGCCCGCGGCGCTCGGATTGTCGATCCGCCGGGTCCTGACCGAGACCCGGCCCTTGAGGCCGAATCCGCTCCCGGCGGTGAACACGTCCATCTTGGTGGTGAGGTCGAGCAGCCCGATCCCCTCCATCAGGTAATTGTTCACCGTGCCCTGGATTCCGGCTCGGTACTGGCCCCTGGCGAGATCGGCGGCGACGACGACGGTCGCGTTCAGCCGGTCGGAACGGATCTTGAGGTTGTCGGAGACGAGCTTGGTGCCGCTGATGTTGATCGTGCCGTTCACGCCGACGTTGGTGAGCAGGCTTCCGAGCTGAGGATCGAGGCCGCTGATCCGTCGGGCGCGCGCCTGGATGGGGACGCTGATCCGGTCGGCGTCGACCTTGGCCCGGCCCCGCGCCTGGAGCAGCTCGACCGTCGTCTCGTTGAAGGTCAGCGAGCGGGCCTTCAGGTCGTAGGCGACGAAGGGCGTGGCGAAGGCGCCGTTCAGGACCATGGCCAGCCGGATGTCGGTGCCGTTTATGTTGGGTCCGATCACCTTGGGACGCGAGAGGCGGGTGGCGACCTTGAAATCCTGGAACTGGCTTCGGCCGAGATCGAGTATCCCGTCGGCGACGACGGCGATGGCAGGCGAGGTCAGGCTGAGGCGAGTGTCGGCGCGGCGCTGGTCGAGCTTGGTCGTCAGGTTCACCTGGACCTGCGGCGAGAGCAGGTTCTTCGGAACGCCCGCCGCCATCAGAAGGCCCGGGTTCATCGGACCGGCGACGGTAAAGGCGCCGTCCCTGGCGCCGACGGCGAGATCGGCGAACTGCTTGCCGCCGAGGACGGCCTTGGCCCGGCCGCGCCAGTTGGTCCAGGTTCCGTTGCCGCCGAGGGAAGCGACGAGCGGCTGGTTGAGGCCGGTGAGCTTGGCGACGAAGCCGTTGGCCGGGGCCTCGACCCGGACCCCCATGGCGAGGCGGTTCGCCTCGGGGACGGCGTCGATGCGCAAGGCCAGCTTGTCCCCGCCAGGAAGGTCGGCGCCGCCGGGGATGGCATTGGCGTCGAGTGCGACCTGGGCGCGGCCATCGTCGATCCGGGCGCTTCCGGCGAGGCTCATGAGGTGACGATAGCCGGTCACCGGCTGGTCGATCAGGATCCGGTCGACCTTGATCTGGCCGATGTCGACATTGATGTCGGGAAGCAGCGGGGCGTTGGGATCGCCTGGCTTGAGCTCGGGCAGGCGGTAGAGCCGCGCCTGAGGGACTTCGAGCCGCTTGATGTCGATATGGTTGCGGAAATAAGCGAGCGGCCGCCAGTCGAGGGTCGCTCTCGGAGCGAGGAAGAAGGTGCCCTTCGGGTCCTTCAGGGTGAGGTTGTGGAGGGTCAGCTCGCCGAACAGGGAGCCCTCGATCCGGCCGACGTCGATGTCGAGC
>DASVUW010000372.1:0-6835 GCA_036386845.1 Allosphingosinicella sp.
CGAAGTCGCCGCCGCCTCGGGAGCAACGGTGGACGTGCTGAAGCGGCGCGCCGGCGAGCTCCACGAGTTCAACCCGATGCTCGGCCATCGCGGCTGCCGGCTCGGAATCACCTACCCCGAAATCTACGAGATGCAGGCCCGCGCCATCTTCGAGGCCGCCGTCGCGGTGGCGAGGGAAGGGGGGGAAGCGCCGATTCCGGAAGTCATGGTCCCCCTCGTCGCCACCCGGGCCGAGCTCGCCATCATCAGGGCCCTGATCGACCGGACCGCCGAGGCCGTCTTTGCCGAGCTGGGCGCCCGGGTCGACTATCTGGTCGGAACCATGATCGAGCTCCCGCGCGCCGCCCTCCGGGCCGCGGACATCGCCGGGGAGGCGGAGTTCTTCAGCTTCGGGACCAACGATCTCACCCAGACGACGCTCGGGGTCAGCCGCGACGACGCCGGCCGGTTCCTCACCCAATATGTCGAGAAGGGCATCTTCGAGCGCGACCCGTTCGTCTCGATCGACGAGGACGGAGTGGGCGAGCTCATCGCCCTCGCCGCCGAGCGGGGCAGGGCCGCCCGCCCCGGCCTCAAGCTCGGAATCTGCGGCGAGCATGGCGGCGACCCATCTTCGATCGCCTTCTGCGAGAAGACCGGCCTCGATTATGTCAGCGCCTCCCCCTACCGCGTGCCGATCGCGAGGCTTGCGGCCGCCCAGGCCGCGCTGAGGCAGAAGCGGACCTAGCTTCCCCTCCCTGGAAGGGAGGGGACAAGGGGTGGGTAGGCGAGCGAAGCGAGACTTTACCGGCGTCGGAGTTTCGGCCGCCTTCGGCGGACCCACCCCCGGCCCCTCCCTTCCAGGGAGGGGAGCTCTACTTCGAAGCGAACTGCCCCGGCTCGGCGCCGAAATGCTCCTTGGCATAAGCGCGCGCCGCGGTGGCGGTGGGGAAGGGCTCCTCGTGGAGAGTCGTCGTGACGATCGGATAGCCCTGGCCGTTGTAGCGGGTCTCGCGAAGGGTGAGCCGGACCCGCCCCTCCTCGTCCTTGTTGATCAGGAAGGGCTTGATCGGGGTTCGGGTGCTGTCGGGGGTGCCGCCCATGGTAGATCTCCTGTCCCGCTCTGTTCGGGACGATAACGTCGAAATAAGGTCTAGCGTTTCGCGCCGGGGCGCCGGGCGCCGCTGTTCGGCCCCTGGCCGGGCGTGCGCTCGCGGAAGATGAGCCGGCCCTTGGTGAGGTCGTAAGGGGTCATCTCGACATGGACCCGGTCGCCCACCACCGAGCGGATCCGGAACCGCCGCATCTTCCCCGCCGTGTAGACGATCACCCGGTGCTGGTTGTCCAGCATCACTCCGAACCGCCCGTCCGGATAGATTTCGTCGATCTCGCCCTCGACCGTGAGCGTCGCTTCCTTCGCCAACCAAATTCTCCCTCGGCGCAGAGGCCGGTAATTAAGATTCCGCGCGAGCGAAGAGGCCGCGGGCACGGGCGAGAAGCAGGAAGGGAAGGCGGGGCCGCGAAGGCCGCAAATTCCGTCGCAGCGACGTCAGCCTTTCCTATGTAGGCGCGAAGGCCGATTTTAGCAACTTCGGCGGCGGGGGACCCTCCCGGCCGCCCGCCGTCACCCTGAACTCGTTTCAGGGTCCAGCGGGTCAGCCGATAGGAGTCCGGCGTTGAGGCGAACGCTTGAGAGCGTACCTCCGGCGCTTGGGCGCCCTTTGAAGGAGGAGACGCGTTGATCAGGGACGATTAATCGCACTAAGGCCGTGTCAATGACCACTGCCTTCATCTCCTATACCCACGCCGATGAGCCGCTGAAGGATCTTTTCCTGCAGCATCTGGCTCCGCTTCGTCGTGAGGGGCTGATCGAGCTGTGGCACGACCGGATGCTCAATGTGGGCGACCATTTGGATGAGAATATACAAAAGGAGCTCGCCTCCTCGGATTTGATCATCCTGCTGGTGAGCGCCGCCTTCCTCGACTCTGAATATTGCTTCGAAGAGGAGATGCAGCGGGCGTTCGCCCGGCAACGCGAAGGCAAGGCCAGGGTCGTCGTAGTAATCCTGAGGCCCTGCCAATGGAAGAACGTGCCGGTCGGCAGCGGTCTCACGCTCTCAAGCTTTCTGGCGGTTCCCAAGGACGGCAAGCCGGTTACCTCATGGGCCAATGCCGACGAAGCTTTCGACGACGCCGCGGGATTCATCCGGAGGTTGCTCGTTACTGGCAGCAGAGCGTCGGGAGGTTCGCCCGCGGTCCGAAGCGAAACATCGGGCTCCCAGACACTGACCCCGGTGAAATCGCCTCCGACCCGAAGGTCTGGATCCCTGTTCCTGCCGGGCGCGAAAATCACCGACCGGGACCGCGACTCCTTCGTGAAGGAAGCCTTCGAGAGCGCGGCAGACACCTTTGACAAAGGTCTGCGGCAGCTATCCGACGGCGATCCGCGCATCGAGACCGAATACGAGCGCATCGACAGCCGAAGCTTCAGCGCCATTGTCTACGCCCACGGCAACAAGGCAGGAGAATGCCGAATCTTCACAGGGTCTCAGTTTTTTCCCAACGCGCTGTGTTTGAGTTTCGATGTTTCTTCTCGAGGCTCCATGAATGAATGGCTTACCCTCAACGAGGAGAATGGTGAGCTAAGCTTTAAGGCTAGTGGGATGGCCGGGTATATTCGCCGCTCTGACCGGTCGCTGAATCCGGCGGCCGCCGCCGAATATCTTTGGGAAACCTTCTTCGCACACGTTAAGGCTCGGCTGTTCTGACATCTTTTCAATCTCGATTGGCCGAAGATCGGCGAGCGATCGAGTGAGCCGCAGTTCGAAGGGGGGTCGGCATGTCTTTCGAAGTGCCCGGATTGGAAGCTTACCCAAATCGCAAGGTCGCCGAGGAAGATATAAAAAGGGCGGTGCGCCGCGCCACTGCCATAAGTATCATTTCGAACAAGGGAACGGACTGGCTCGGCCCCGACGGGCTGTTGTGCTCCTCTTTGGCCGAGAATGCAGCCAAAGGCGATAGATTGCGACTGCGCACGCTCTTACTGCATCCCGCCGCACCGTGGCTGGCTTATCGGGCAATGGAGAAGCATTTCTGGACCCGGGACCCGAAGCTTATCGAAGCCCAGTTTCGTGAGGCCCACGGCCAGGTGGCAGAATATTGCCGGTTGCACCGTTACCCGCCGCCCCGTTTCCATCGCCATGATCCGGCGTGGCGCTTCGTTATGACGGACCAAGAAATATTTCTTCAGACTTACGCTCGAGGCCAGCAGATCAATGATGAAACTGTTCTGAAGCTTCCGTACGGATCTCCCGTCTACCTAAGTGCAAGCCGCTATTTCGATTATTTGTACGAGCTGGACTCGGCCGAGATGGACCAGATATCTCCCTTGGAGGCGGGGAGGCAAAGATTTGTCAGCCACGAGACCTCGGCAGGGCTAGTGGTCGGCAGGACGGCCGGAGCCCGGCATCAGCTGCTGCTGATTCCCACCCGGCGCGGCTACGCTTTGTCCAAGGGTGGCGTGAAGGACGGCGAGGAACTGCTGGAAGCCGCCGTGCGCGAGCTTTGGGAAGAGACCGGCCTGCTGCTGGAGAACGGTCCTGCCACTTATTCGGGGACGGAGTTCGTCGAGCAGCCCCTTCACCCGGAACTCTCGATGAAGGTCATTATCTTTCATTACAGACAATTGACGGCCGTTGAGTCGGCGCTCCCACACAAGGCTGAGTGGGTCGATATTTCCGATATCGACAAGCTTCAATTTGCCTACAGCTATGTCCATTCGGCGCTACGCAAGGTCGTCCATACAATCGATGGAATGGCGACTGACCAGTGAGACAGAGTGGAGGTGAGCGGCAGCAGAGGGTCCTGTAAAGGCCGCTACTTCACCGTCAGCCGCGCCAGCTTGTCCGCGTGCATCTCGGTGAACCACATCGCCTTGTCCGGACCCTGGACGATCCGGTGCATTACCGTGTTGCGGGTCTTCACCGGATAGCGCGTGAAATGGTCCGGGCCGAGCCCCTCCGGCCCGCCCTTCAGCCCGGCCGCGGCGATCCGGACGATATAATCCTCGCCCGCCGGCCCGGCGACGTTCTGGTCGACATATTGCTGGACCCACAGGTTTCCGGCGCCGTCGAATGCGAGACCGGCCAGCAGCATGTTCGGCTGCCCGGCGGGTCTGGGCACCTCATATTCGGCGATCCGGCCCATGTCGTCGATCCGGGCCACCCGGCTTCCCGCTTCCTCGCTGAACCACATCGCCCCGTCGGGCCCGGGCACGATCGCGATCGGGCGGCTGTTGCGGAAGGGGATGTCATATTCGAACAATTTGCCGGCGGGCGTGATCCGGGCGATCCGGTTTCCGGTCAGCTCGGTCGCCCACATGCTGCCGTCCGGGCCGGCCTTGACGTAGATGGGGGTGCTCGAGGGATCCGCCAGCGGCCATTCCGCGACCCTGCCAGTGGCGGGGTCGACGCGTCCGATCCGCCCGCTCTTCTTGCCGGTATACCAGATCGCTCCGTCCGGCCCGATTCCGAGGCCGTGGGGGCGGGTGCCGGCGGGGAGGGGCCAGTCGCTGACCTGGCCTGCGAGCTTCTTCCTGGCCGGGTCGAGGTTCCGGGCCGGGTCGATGGCGATGACCCGGTCCATGCATTCCAGGCCGACCCAGATCAGGCCGCCATGATCATATTCGATTCCGTGCGGCCCGCTGCCCGCTTCCAGGGAGAAGAAGCTCGGCTTGCCCGTCCCCGGGCTCACCCGGACCAGCGAATCATAATTCTGGCCCGTCACCCAGATGTCTCCGGGATTTTTGTGGTCGAAGGCGATCTCGTGCGTGGAGCCGGAATGGACCGCCTCGCCGGCCTTCGGATCGCAGCTGTTTCGGCCGGGAACGGTCCGCTCGGCATAGCCGAGCGCATATTCCCTGAGGTCCGCGCCGCCGCGATCGGGCGCGGCCCGGCCCGAGCAGCCGCCCAGCGCCAGCGCGGCGGCCGCCACGGACGCGAGCGATCCTCCGATTTTCATGATCTCCCCTCCTTGGCCCGGGGCACAGGATGAGTGGAACCGCGTCGCCGGTCAAACCGCCCGGTGGCCTGGCGCTTCAGCAGGTCGGGGCCCGCGCAGCTCGCTTCGGCTGACGGCTGACCCGATCGAGGCGATCCGCCCGCTCAATCGTCCAGGGTCCTTCCGGAGCGCCGCGGGCGGTCAGGAACCAGCCCGGGCCTTCCGATTCCGTAATTTCGATGCGGGTCGTTCCGCCGCCGCACGCCCGGATCGAGCCGAAGCCGCGGAGCGTTTTCCAGCGCGCCGCCCGGAGGCCGGAATGGGCGGCGGCGAGCGTCGGGTCGCCGGCCGACCAGTACTTCGCCTCCGTCCACGGCGATCCGATCCATTCGTCGACGAAATCGCGCAAGCTCTCCGCCACCGGCTGGACCCGCCGCACGGTCTCGCCCGCCACTGAATAGCGCCGCACGTGGCGTCGGACGAGGATGTCGGGATCCAGGCTGCTCTCGTCGTGCCGGATCTCGAAGGCGCCTCGCTCGGCCTTGAGCGACAGGTCGCTCTCATCGCCCAGATAGATCGTGCTTTTGCCCCGGAAGAAGATCTTCGGCCGCTCCGGCGCCGGTCCCGGCCTCGCCAGCTCGTACGGCATGCCCTGCCAAGCGGAGGTGCACCAGGGCGTGGTCGAAACGGTGGCGACGAACCAGTTGCCCTGCGCGTCGGCCGGCGAGACGGCGAAGCGAAGGTCGCCCCAGCCGCCCCTGACCTCGCGATAGGGTTCGGCCCGGCGGACCATCGCCTCCCGCCATCCGGCGGGGGTGCGCCGGTAGAGGAGCAGGATCGAGTCCGAGCCGCACTTGATCGCCAGGGTTGCGACGACGGCAAGCATGTCGGGATGGGCCTCAACCCGCGAAGCCTCGAAGGCGACGAGCCTGCCGTGCCGGTCGTCAGAAGGGGGGACGGCGTCGCCGGTAGTGCCGTCGGAGACTCCGCCTCTCTGCTCCATCGCGGCGGCCAGCGCGGCCGGCTCCACCGAGGCTGGAGCGCAGGCCATCATCGTCCGGACGAAGTCGCGCATTCGGTCCTTGAGCGCCTCGATCCGACGGCTGGCGCGGGGCGGGACCGAAGTCCCGTCATCCTCCGGCGGCACCGCCAGCAGCACGGCGCGTGCCATGCGCAGTTCGGCCACCGCCGACCCCACCGTCGATCGATCGCAGCGCCCGACCTGCGCCTCGGCCCCTTCGGCGACCGGAGCGCTCGGCGGGTCGACGCCTGCAAGGGCCAGCAGAGTCAGTCCGAGCTTCATCCCGGCTCCCGTTTCAGCCCTTTCGAGCTTAGCCGGATTTCCTCGAGCTTCCAGCCGAGGCCGTGGCGGCGGAAGATCAGGTCGCCGCCCTCGCGCCTGACCCGGAATTCGCCGGAGCCGGTTCGGGCGAGGTCGACCTCGCCGGGCCCGCCCTCGCGCTCGCCCGCGCCGCCGATGCCGAGCGCCACTTCAATCCCCGTCGGGCTGACCAGAGTGTCGACCGCCGGGCCGGCAAGCGCGCTGCCGAGCGGTCCGAGGTGCGAGGCCAGCTGTTCGCGGGTCGAGGCCCGGAGCGCCGGCAGGTCGATATAGGCGGCGACCGCTTCGCTATCCTGGGCCTCCGCCGCTTCGCGGATCCGCCACAAGGTCCACCAGGGGGAGCCGAACCACCAGCCCGCCGCGAGCAGGAGGAAGAGGGCGGCGGCGAGTGCGATGGTTCGGCCTTTGCGCATCCTCGATTCGCCTTTCGTAGCGATTAGTGGCGATCTCTAGCGATTATCGGCGAAGAAAAGCGCGGAATTGCGCCATTCGTGGCGTGAATAGGCGTTTTTCGGC
>DASVUW010000373.1:0-7784 GCA_036386845.1 Allosphingosinicella sp.
CGACGAGGGGCTGCAGCGCCAGCTCCGCTGGGCGTATGACGATTACGAGGTGCTGATCGCATCGGACCGCAACCAGGCGATCGACCTGCTGCGCTCCGAGGAGCCGTCGGTCGTCACGCTCGACCTCGGCCTCCCGCCGGACCCGGACGGCGTAAGCGAAGGCTTCGCGACGCTTGAAACCATATTGTCGCTCAAGCCCGAGACCAAGGTGATCGTCGCCTCCGGCCACGGGGCCCGGGAGAGCGCGCTCAGGGCGATCGCGTCCGGCGCCTACGATTTCTATCAGAAGCCGGTCGACATCGACCAGCTCGGCCTCATCGTCCGCCGAGCCTTCCAGCTGCATGGGATCGAGACCGAGAACCGCAAGCTCGAGGAGCAGGCGGGCGAGGACCGCACGGTGCTCGGAACGATGATCACGGCCGCGCCCGAGATGATGAAAGTCGCCCGAACGATCGAGCGGGTCGCCAATACCGGGGTCTCGGTGATGCTGCTCGGCGCCAGCGGCACCGGCAAGGAATTGCTCGCCCGGGGCCTCCACCAGGCCAGCAACCGCGCGCAAGGCGCCTTCGTGGCGATCAACTGCGCGGCCATTCCCGAGAACCTGCTCGAGGCGGAGCTGTTCGGCTACGAGAAGGGCGCATTCACCGGAGCGATCAAGACGACCGAGGGGAAGATCGAGCTCGCCCATGGCGGAACGCTCTTCCTCGACGAGGTGGGGGACATTCCCCTCCCGCTCCAGGTCAAGCTCCTGCGCTTCATCCAGGAACGGGTGATCGAGCGGATCGGCGGAAGGAAGCCGATCGCGGTCGATACCAGGATCGTCAGCGCCACCCACCAGGATCTGCCGCAGATGATCAAGGCGGCCAGCTTCCGGGAAGACCTTTACTACCGCCTCGCCGAGATCGTCGTCCGAATTCCGAGCCTCGCGGAGCGGCACGGCGATTCGGTGCTTCTCGCCAGGCATTTCCTTCACCGCTTCGCCCGCGAGATGAACCCCCAGGTCAAGGGCCTCAGCCCCGGCGCCCTGGCCGCGATCGACGAATGGGCCTGGCCCGGCAACGTCCGTGAGCTCGAGAACCGGATGAAGCGGGCCGTCATAATGGCCGACGGAAAGCTTCTGACCGCCGAAGATCTCGACCTCGAGGCCCGCACCGAGGCGGCGCTCCCGGTCAATCTCAAATCCGCTCGGGAGCTGGCCGACCGGCGAGCGATACGACAGGCACTGGCACGAACCGAGAACAATATATCGAGCGCGGCCAAGCTGCTCGGGATCAGCCGCCCGACGCTTTACGACCTCATGAAGCAATACGACCTCCAGCCATGAGCGCACGCTTCGCCTTGATCGCCCTGGCCCTGCTTGGCGCTGCGGCCTGCTCGAATGCGGGACCGGAATCGGCCGACCAGGCCTATAAGCGCGGCCTTCTCGCCCTGGAGCAGGGGCAGCCGCAAACGGCCCGGATCGAGTTCCTGAACGCGATCAAGGCGCAACCCGACGACAAGAGGCTCAGGCTTGCCCAGGCCCGCACCTATCTGCTGCTCGGCGACGGCGCCTCGGCCGAAGCGGAGATCAAGCGTGCGAAGGCGCTCGGAATGGCCGACAGCGAGATCGGACACCTGCTCGCGCATGCCCTTCTGCTGCACGGCCAGGCGGAGCGCGCCGCGGCCGAGGCGCGCAAGGCGGGCCCGGCGCACGCGGCCTATGCGAACCGGATGCTCGGCCGCGCCTATCAGCTGATGAACAAAACCGAGGAAGCCGCATCGTCTTTCGACCGGGCGTTGGCGGCGGCTCCGAACGATTCGGCCCTGTGGACGGATATCGCCGACTTCCGGCGCGCTACCGGCGAGACCGCCGGGGCTATCGAGGCCGCCGACCGCGCGGTCGCGCTCGATCCGCGCAACGTGGTGGCGCTGAGGCTTCGCGGCGAGCTTACCCGCAGCCAATATGGCCTCGCGGCCGCGATGCCCTGGTTCGACCGGGCTCTCGAGATCGACCCCGCCAATACCGCGGCTCTGATCGAGCGCGCGGCGACGCTGGGAGATCTCGGCCGGACCCGCGAGATGCTGGCGGACACGAGGCGGATACTCAGCGTCGACTCTAACAACCCGTCCGCTTATTATCTGCAGGCGATGCTCGCGGCGCGCGGCCGCGACTACGGCCTGGCGCGCAGCCTCTACCGCCGAACCGGCGGGGTCTTCGACAACCGTCCGGCGGCGATGCTCCTCGCCGGGACCATCGAGCTCGGCACGGGCAATGCCTCGCTGGCGATGGGGCCGCTGAAGCGGCTGCTCAAGCTCCAGCCCGGCAACATCAAGGCGCGCCGCCTGCTTGGCTCCGCGCAGTGGCAGAGCGGCGACGCCCGAGGAGCAATCGGGACCTTGCGCCCGCTTGCCGACCGCCCCGACGCCGACGCCTATACTCTGAGCCTCATCGGCAAGGCCCATGCCCGGCTCGGCGACGAGGCGTCGGCCGTCCGCTATTTCGCCCGCGCCGCGGCGCCGCGTCCCTCGGCCACGGCACCCCTCGACGATCCGCTCGGAGACGGCCAGCTTACGGCCATCCGCCGCGACGCCGCGGCCTGGCCCAATCACGCGGCGCCCCAGGTGGTCCTGATCCGGGCGCTGCTCGGCCGCGGGCTCGGGCCCGAGGCGCTTCAGCGGGCACGGCAGCTTCAGGCCGCCGCTCCGGGCGCTCCGGATGCCCACGTCCTCGTCGGCGACGCTCTGGCGATCCAGGGCGACTATGCGGCCGCGGCGGGCACCTATCGCCGGGCCGCCAACCTCGCCTTCAACGAGCCGGTGGCGCTCCGGCTGATCGAGGCCTTGCGCAATTCAGGAGACGACCAGGGGGCGGCGAAAGTGCTGGCGCTGTTCCTTCAGCAGAACCCGCAGAACGTCTCGGCCCAGACGATGGCCGCCAACGCCTATATGCAGGCGAAGCGGTGGCCGGAGGCGATCGCGCATTACGAAGCGGTCCGGAGGCGGCTCGGCAACAACGACGCGACTTTGCTCAACAACCTCGCTTGGGCCTATGCGGAGACCGGCGACTACGAACGCGCCGTCCCGCTCGCCCGCCAGGCCTGGACTCTGGAGCCGCGCAACCCGGTGACCGCCGACACCCTCGGCTGGCTTCTGTTCAGGAGCGGCAAGGACCGCGTGCGCGGCGTAGCATTGCTCGAGCAGGCGGCCCGCGGGGCTCCCACGGACGAGGAGATACGGGCGCATCTGAGGGAAGCCCGTAGGGGAGGTTAAATCCTCCCCGAGATTTATCGGGGAATGAGCAGGCACGCCATGCCCCCGGCATGGCTAGGCCTTGCGGGGCAAGGCCCACCTGCTCATGACCGCGCGAAGCGCGGTGGAGGGGTTCTTCGGAGTCTGGAAGGCCCTCCACCAGGCTTCGCCTGGTCCCCCTCCCCTGCAAAGGCAGTGGAGGATTTAAGGCAGGGGCACCAGAAGCGTGAACCCGTTCAGGGTCAGCAGCGCCCCGAGCGTCCCCAGGGCCGCGGAGGTGATCAGTATCCAGCGGTTGACCGCGAGGATCGCGACGGAGCCGAGGACCAAAGCGAGCTGGAGCAGGACTTCGGCGAAGTCGAAATTATCGTCGCGCTGCGCCGCCTGCTCGAAGGCTGCCTCATAGCCTTTGGCCGTCGCCGAAAGCTCCTTCTTGCCTTCGCCCTTGGAGGGATCCTTCGGATCGGGCTCACTGTCGTAGCGAGCGATCGTCGCCTCATATTCCTTCAGCCGGGCCTCGGCCGAGGGGCGTTCGGCGGGAGCGACGAGCCCGGCCGCGAGCGAGGTCTTCAGCTTCTCCGCCTCGATCTTGTACATCGTCTGGCGCACGTTCTTCGCCTGGTAGAAGGCCCAGGTGTCGCTCGCCTTGATGTTGTTGCCGATCATGTCGTCGGTGGCGTTGCCGCCGCCGAGGCCGCCCACGGCGAGGATCGCGGCCATGATCGCGATCATCAATGCGGCTCGGTTTCGAAAGGTTTCCGCGGCCTGGTTCTCGGCGCGGTCCTCGTGAATTTCAGCGATCAGATCGGCGGCGTCGGTCGAATCCATTTTATGGCTATCCCCCTGTGGAGGGGCTTGGCTGCCAAAGAAAAAGCCGCAAGTCGAGCGCCGTCGTCCCCGTCGTTGCGAGGAGCGAAGCGACGAAGCGATCCACGCGCGTCGGAGGTTGCGCTGGATTGCTTCGCTTCGCTCGCAATGACGATGCACGGCCTTGCTCAAACGCCTGTTCCATGTAGAGGCGGAGGGCATCGAAAGGGGGATGTTCATGAAGTTCGCACGCCTCGCAGCCCTGCTCACCCTGCCGCTGGCCGGCCTCGCTGCCGTTCCGGCAGCCGCTCAGACGACGAGGCCGAAGCTGATCGTCGCCATCTCCGTCGACCAGTTCTCCGCCGACCTGTTCGGCCAGTATCGGCAGCGTTTCGACGGAGGCCTCCAGAGGCTTTCGGAAGGAGTCGTCTTCCCCAACGGCTACCAGGGCCATAATGCGACGGAGACCTGCCCGGGGCACTCGACCATCCTCACCGGCTCGCGTCCGGCGCGGACGGGGATCATCGCAAACAACTGGTTCAACCTAGGCCTCGCCCGCGAGGACAAGGGGGTCTATTGCTCCGAGGATCCGCGGGTCGCCGGAAGCAGCTCCAAAGGCGGCCAGTATACGGTCTCGTCCTACCACCTGCGGGTCCCGGCGCTGGGCGACCACATGAAGCGGGCAAACCCGACGAGCCGGGTCGCCGTCGTCTCGGGCAAGGACCGCGCGGCGATCATGATGGGCGGCTACCGCCCCGACGAGCGGTGGTGGTGGGATCACGACCGGAAGGCTTTCGTCAACCCGGGCGCTCCGGCGACTCCGCGGGCGGTCGAATCGGCCAATGACGGCATGAAGGAGGCCCTTTCCCGGCCTCGCGCGGCCCGCGACCTCCCGAAGGTCTGCGAGCCGCACAGCCGCGCGGTGCCGGTGACGGGCGGAGGCAAGCCGGTGGGCGCCGGGCGTTTCGCCCGGGAAGCGGACGACAAGAACGGCTTCCGGGCCTCGCCAGACTTCGACCGGGCCACTCTCGACCTCGGCGAAGCGCTCCGGCGCGACATGAAGCTCGGCGAGGGGGCGGCCACCGACCTGCTGATCCTCGGACTCTCCGCGACCGACTATGTCGGACACACTTTCGGAACCCAGGGAAGCGAGATGTGCATCCAGCTCATGGCTCTGGACGAGGCTCTGGGAGGCTTCTTCCGCAACCTGGATTCGACCGGGATCGACTATGTCGTCATGCTCACGGCCGACCATGGCGGCCACGACATACCCGAGCGCCATCGCGAACATTCGGCCATGGACGCGGTTCGGGTCGATCCGGCGCTCAACTCGGGCAACATGGCGAAGGCGCTCGGAGCGAAGCTGAAGCTGAGCGGCGACCTGCTCTACGGCGACGGAGCATTCGGCGACATGTACGTCGACCGCAAGTTGTCGGCGGCACAGCGGGCGCGCATTCTCCGCGAGGCCGTCGCGGCCTACAGGAGGCACCCGCAGGTGGCGGCGGTGTTCACCAAGGCCGAGCTGACGGCGGCGCCGCCGCCTTCGGGTTCGCCCGACAACTGGACCCTGATCCAGCGCGCCAAGGCGAGCTTCGATCCCGAACGCTCGGGCGACTTCATCGTTCTCCTCAAGCCGCGGGTCACCCCGATCTTCGACACCAGCCGAGGCTATGTCTCCACCCACGGAAGCCCGTGGGATTACGACCGCAAGGTGCCGATCCTGTTCTGGCGCAAGGGGATCACTCCGTTCGAGCAGCCGCTGGCGGTGGAGACGGCGGACATCCTGCCGACGCTCGCGGCGACGATCGGCGTGACGATCCCGACGGGCTCGATCGACGGGCGCTGCCTCGACCTGGACGCGGGGCCGGCGACGAGCTGCAGGCCCTAGCTCCTCCCCGGAACGGGGAGGGGGACCATGCGCAGCATGGTGGAGGGGGCCCGCCTCTCCGCCGCAGCTGACTCCGGGCCCCCTCCACCACGCCGCTTCGCGTCGCGGTCCCCCTCCCCGTTCCGGGGAGGAACTAGGACGCCAGCGCCTCCAGCTTTTCGGCCAACTCTAGCCAGCGTTCCTCCGCCGCGTCCCTCTCCACCCGGGCCTTGTCGATCGCGGCGGTCAGGGCGGCGAAGCGCTTCGGATCGCGCGTGTAGAGGTCCGGGTCGTGAAGCGCCTCCTCGTCGATTGCGATCTGCGCCTCCAGCGCCTGGATCCGATCGGGGAGCAGGTCGTAGTCGCGCTGGTCCTTGTAGGTGAGCTTGGTCTGCACCTTGGGGGCGGCCGGCGCCGGCTTGACGGAAGCGGACGTCTTGGCCGCGGCCGCCGGCTCGCGCCGTTTCTGCCAGTCCTCATAGCCGCCGGCGACGATGTCGACCTTGCCGGAGCCGTCGAGGCCGAGCGTGATAGTCACGGTGCGGTCAAGGAAATCGCGGTCGTGGCTGACGATGAGGACGGTGCCGTCATAATCGGCGATCACCTCCTGGAGGAGGTCGAGGGTCTCGAGATCGAGATCGTTGGTCGGCTCGTCGAGGACGAGGAGGTTCGAGCGCCTCGAGAATTCCCGGGCGAGGAGAAGCCGGGACCGCTCGCCACCCGACAGGGTCCCGATCTTCGCGTCCACGAGCATGGGCTCGAACAGGAACTCCTTGAGATAGCCCTGGACGTGCTTCTTGACGCCCCTGACCTCCACCCAGTCGCCGCCGTCGGCGAGGATGTCGCGGACCTTCTTGTCGGGATCGAGCAGCCGGCGCTGCTGGTCGATCATGATGCCCTGGAGCGTCTTGGCCCGGGCGATCCTGCCTTCGTCGGGCTCCAGTTCGCCGGTCAGGAGCTTCAGCAACGTCGTCTTGCCGGTGCCGTTGGCGCCGACCACTCCGATCCGGTCGCCGCGCTGGATGCGCAGAGTGAAGTCGCGGATGATGGTGCGGTCGCCGAAGCTCTTGGCGACCTTCTGGGCGTCGATCACCATCTTGGTCTTCACGTCGTCATTCTCAAGCCCGAGCTTCGCGGCGCCGGCCGGCCCGAGCATCGCGGCCCGGGCGGCGCGCATCTCGCCGAGCTTGGCGAGCCGGCCCTGGTTGCGCTTGCGCCGCGCCGTGACTCCGCGCTGCAGCCAGTGAAGCTCGAGCTTAAGCTTCGCGTCGAGCTTCTCGGCGGCGCGGGCCTCCTCCGCATAGACGGCCTCGGTCCAGGCATCGAACCCGCCGAAGCCGATCTCCGCCCGTCGGAGCGAGCCGCGTTCCAGCCAGAGCGACGAGCGGGTGAGGCGCTTCAGGAACGTGCGGTCGTGGCTGATCGCGATGAAGGCGCCGTTGTAGCGCGACAGCCAGTCCTCGAGCCATTCGATCGCGGCGAGATCGAGATGGTTGGTCGGCTCGTCGAGCAGAAGCACGTCGGGCTCCATCGCGATCGCCCGGCAGATCGCGGCACGGCGGCGCTCGCCCCCGGAGGCGGTGGCGGCATCGCGGTCGAGATCGATGCCGATCTGGTCGGCGATCGCCTCGACTTCGTGGACCGGCGGCGCATCGGCCCCATGCGCAGTAAAGTCGCGCAGCGTCTCGAAGCCTGTCACCTTCGGGTCCTGCTCCAGCAGGATCACCCGGGTTCCGGGCTGGATAGTGCGCCGCCCCTCGTCCGAATCGAGGCGTCCGCCGAGCAGCCGGAGCAACGTCGTCTTGCCCGCGCCGTTGCGCCCAATCAGCGCGAGCCGGTCGCGCGGCTGGATGAAAATGTCGAGATGGCGGAACAGCCAGCC
>DASVUW010000374.1:0-3492 GCA_036386845.1 Allosphingosinicella sp.
GATCCGCCTGAATCCTTCCTTCGGGACGGGGCGAAGGGGCCCCTGGAGCGCTGCGACCTCAAGGTCAGCGAGCTGGCCTGGGTGGGCGAGGATTCGCTGCTGGTTCTGGAGCGCGGCTCCGAGACCACGAAGATCTACAAGGTCGCTCCGTCCGGGGACTCGGAGCTTCCGCCGGAGCATCTCGACGATTCGAGCCGGCCGACGATCGAGGCGCTGAGTGCCGGGGACGTCGGCCTGCCCGTGCTCGGCAAGCACCTCCTGTTCAGTACCGACGACGCGCCCGAAGTCGGCGCGGACCTCGAAGGGATGGCCATCCTGTCGCCGTTCGAGCTGCTGCTCGTCAACGACAACGACTTTGGAGTGGAGGGGGCCGAAACCGGCTTCTGGCGCGTTCGATTCGACCAGCCCCTTCTCGACTGAGCCTGATGCCGATGCTTCGCCCGATCCTGCTTCCGCTCGCCGCAGGCCTCTTGCTGCTCGCCGGCTGCGGCGGCGGCGAGGATTACGAGCCGGAGGTTCGGGCCAAGGAGAAGGAGATCGGGGCCAGGCAGCATCCGCAACTGCTCGCCGAATTCGGAGGCGCCTACCGCGCGCCCGAGGCGGACTATGCGCGCCGGGTCGGCGAAAAGGTCGCCGCGGCGGCGGGGCTCGAGGGGGAATGCACGTTCACCCTAGTCAATAGCGACGTCGTCAACGCCTTCGCCGTCCCCGGCTGCTACATCTACGTCACGCGCGGGCTGATGGGGATCGTCAACTCCGAGGCGGAGCTCGCCTCGGTCCTCGCACACGAGGTCGGCCATATCGTCGCCGCCCACAACCGGAGGCAGCAGAGGCGGTCGCTGTGGCGGAGCATCGGGGTCTGGGCGGTCGGGACCATCACAGGCTCCGAGGACCTCACCCGAATCGCCGGACGGGCCGCCGAATATTTCACCCTGCGCTACTCGCGGAAGCAGGAATATGAGGCCGACGACCTCGGGGTCCGCTTCCTCGCCGCGGCGGGCTACGATCCTTATGCGGCCGGCGACATGCTCGAAGCGCTTGGACGCAACGAGCAATATATGGGCCGGACCCGAGGCCGCGACGAGGCGCGCTCCATTCCCGAATGGGCGCGGACCCATCCGCTGGCCGGAAACCGGGTCGAGCGCGCCGCCCAGACCGCGGCGGCGACCGGGATCGCGGATGGCGCGATGCCCGAGCTGGAGGCGCCCTATCTTCGCGAGCTGGACGGCCTGCTCTACGGCGACGATCCGGCGCAGGGCTTCGTCGACGGGCGGCGCTTCGCCCACCCGGTGATGCGGATCGGCTTCGAAGCTCCGCCAGGCTTCACCCTCACCAACAGCCCGCAGGCGATCCTGATCGAGGGACCGAACGGGCTTCGCGGAGAGTTCGGGGGCAACCCGATGCCGCCCGGCGGCCTCGTCGCCTATTCCGAAGGGCTGATCCGGACGCTCCTGCGCGGCGCCCCGGCCGAAGCCGGGCCTGCCGAGCCCGCCCTCATCAACGGGCTTCCCGCTTTGCTCGTACCCGTCATGGTCCAGACCGAGCAGGGGGCGGTCGAGCTCAACATCGCGGCTTATGACGGCGGCGACGGCGGCGCCTATCATTTCATCATGGTCGCCCCGCCCGCCGATGCCTCGCGCGCGGCGATCGGCGCGCTGTTCGCTTCGTTCCGGTTGCTGTCTGCGGAGGAAGCGCGAAGCCTCAGGCCCAGGCTGATCCGGACGGTGCGAGTCGGGCCGGGACAGACCGCGGCCACCCTCGCCGCCTTCATGGCCAGCGAGCACCCGCTCGACCACTTCCTGATGCTCAACGGGCTCGCTTCCGGCCAAGCGCCGAAGCCTGGCGACCTAGTCAAGATAATCACCTTCGCCCCGCGCTGACGGCGAAAGCCGGCGCCATCCGTGCTTGTCCTCCGGCGGGTCTTGCCGACAGATTCAACGCAACGACGCGACGACGCAACGAGCGCGCAGCGCTCCCTTGATCAAGGCGTGTCCGAATAGGCGGTAGACCTGTCCGCTTCGCGGAATCGTTGCGTCGTTGCGTTATTGCGTTGAATATTGGGCTCGCACCGAATTGCCGGGAATGTCGCTCGAAGCGATGGAGTCAGCCGGCTTCCGCCGCGGCGTCATCAGTGGCCGCGGTCTCGATCCAGGAGCGGAATGCCGCCATTGCTGGGGTGGGCTTTCGGGACTTGAGGCTGGTCAGCCAGTAGCCGTTCATCGCGATTTCAAGCTGGACCGGCCGGGCCGCCCGGCTCGCGATAGCCATCCTCGTTCAATCGAGCAATTTGGGCCCTCGCCGGGCGGCCCGCCGGCGGTTAGTCTGAAGAGATGGACCGCCGCGCCTTCATCGGCTCCGCTGCAATGGGGCTCGCTTTGCCCGGCTGCGTCGCGACTCCGCGCCCCGCGACGGCGCGCGCGGGGGCCGGTTGCCTGCCGCCGGTCGACGTCTCGGCGGGGCGGGTGATCCGGACGGTGGCGGGCCTTCGCCCCTTTCGCCGGTCGGGCTTCGTCGTCCGGGCGGAGGCGCTCGGCGACAAGAGGTTGGTGCACAATTACGGCCATGGCGGTGCCGGGATCACGTTGAGCTGGGGAAGCTCGAGACTCGCCGCCCAGCTTGGACTGCAAGGGCATCGCGGCCCGGTCGCGGTGATCGGCGCCGGGGTGATGGGCCTCACCACCGCCCGTCTCGTCCAGGAGGCGGGATTTCCGGTCACGATCTACACCGAGGCGCTTCCCCCGCAGACCACCTCCAACATCGCCGGAGGCCAGATCTCGCCCTTCGGTCATTTCGACTCCGGCGCGGTGACGCCCGATTGGCGGGCGCAGTTCGAAGCGGCGATGGACTATAGCTGGCGCCGCTTCCAGATCATGGTCGGCGACGATTACGGGGTGCGCTGGCTTCCGACCTACCAGGAATCGGCCAATGTCGCCCGCTGGTCCGACCGGTTCCATCCCGACGCCCGGGCCTTGAGCCAGGCGGAGCATCCGTTCCCGGTCGAGACCCTGGTCCGCTACAACACGATGTACGTCGAGACCGGCCGGTTCCTTCGCGAGCTGACCAGGGACGTGCAGGTCGCGGGCGGCCGGATCGACGTCCGCAGGTTCGGAACGCCCGCGGACATCGCGGCGCTTCCCGAGCGGCTCGTCTTCAACTGCACTGGCCTCGGCTCGCGCGAGCTGTTCGGCGACAAGGAATTGCATCCGGTGCGTGGCCAGCTCGCAGTCCTCTTACCTCAGCCCGAGGTGCGCTACGCCTTCGCCGGCCAGGCCGGCTACATGTTCCCGCGCGCGGACGGCATCCTGCTCGGAGGGACGTTCGAGCAGGACGAGTGGGAGGCGGCGCCGCAGGCTGGCGACATCGAGCGGATCGTCGCTTCGCACAAGGCGCTGTTCGCGGGGTTTCGGTGCACGGCGTGATCCTAAATCCTCCCCCGGATTCCCGGGGGAGGGGGACCGCGCGAAGCGCGGTGGAGGGGTTCTTCGGAGTCAG
>DASVUW010000375.1:0-16046 GCA_036386845.1 Allosphingosinicella sp.
CCACGACGAAGCGATGATGCGCGAGCTCGCCGTGGCCCTGGCCGAGAACTGGGACCGGCTGGAGCTTCGGGCAGCGGCCTGACCAAGCCCCAATCCTCCCCGCGATTTCGCGGGGAGGGGGACCGCGCGAAGCGCGGTGGAGGGGTTCTCCGGCGTCGGAAGGCCCCTCCACCATGCTTCGCATGGTCCCCCTCCCCTGCAAATGCAGGGGAGGACTAAGAAGCCGAGCAGCCGGCCTTGAGTGCTTTCCCGACCGCGCCCGGGTGGCTAAGCACGTCGGGCAAGGAGGCGCGAATGGCAGGCAGTCCGACCGACGGGGAATGGCAGCCGGCAAGGCTTCGCCGCGTCGTCGCCGCGAGCATGATCGGCACGACGATCGAGTGGTACGATTTCTTCCTCTACGGCTCGGCCGCGGCGCTCATCTTCAACAAGCTCTTCTTCCCCTCCTACGACCCGTTCGTCGGGACCCTGCTGGCCTTTGCGACCTACGCGGTGGGCTTTGTCGCCCGTCCGTTGGGCGGGGTCGTCTTCGGCCATTTCGGAGACATAATCGGCCGCAAGCGGCTGCTCATGCTCAGCCTCATCCTCATGGGCGTCGCGACGGTCCTCATCGGACTCCTGCCAACTTATGGCCAGATCGGCGTCTGGGCGCCGGTCGGACTCATCGCCCTCCGGCTGGTCCAGGGCTTCGCGGTGGGGGGTGAATGGGGCGGAGCGGTGCTGATGGCGGCCGAGCATGGCGACAGCGCCCGCCGCGGCTTCTGGGCGAGCTGGCCCCAGGCCGGGGTAGCCGCCGGCAGCCTGCTCTCGGCGGGCGTGCTCGCGTTCATTGCGGGAGTTCAGAGCGAGGCCGACTTCCTCGCCTGGGGCTGGCGAATCCCGTTCCTCCTCTCCGCCGTCCTCGTCGTCGTAGGCTGGTACATCCGAAACCGGGTCGAGGAGAGCCCGATGTTCGAGAAGGCGCTCGAGGAGGCCGGGGCCCCGCCCATGCTCCCCGCGATAGAGGTGTTCCGGGAGCGTCCCGCCGCCGTCGTCCTCGGCGCGGGCCTCCGGGTCGGCGAGAACATCTCCTACTACATCCTCACCGTCTTCTCCCTGACCTTCCTCGTCGATGTCGCCGCGGAGACGAGAAGCCTCGCCCTACAGGCTCTTCTGATCGGCGCCGCGGTCCAGTTCTTCGCGATCCCGATTTTCGGCCGGCTGTCCGACAGGATCGGCCGGCGCCCCGTCTATGCCTTCGGCGGCCTGGGACTCGCCGCCTTCAGCTTCGCCTTCTTCCCGATGCTGGCCAGCGGCGATCCAACCCTGATCGTCCTCGCCCTCGTCACCGGGCTCGTCCTTCACAGCGCGATGTACGGCCCGCAGGCCGCCTTCATCACCGAGCTCTTCCCGACCCGGATCCGCTATTCGGGAGTCTCCATCGCCTACCAGCTCACCTCGATCCTGGCGGGCTCCCTCGCCCCGATCATCGCGCTCTGGCTGTACCGCGAATATGACTCCGCGCTGCCGGTGGCGATCTATGTCGGGGCAGCCTGCCTGATCAGCGGGGTTACCGCGCTTCTGGCGCGCGAGACGAAGGGTGTGGAGCTGAGCGAAATCCGCTAGTGCATCGTCGCCCCGGCGAAGGCTGGGGCCCCGGCGGGTCAAAAGCGCGGCGTCTTTCACCCCTGGGATCCCAGCCTTCGCTGGGATGACGGTACCTGCCCGCTCATGAAACCTTGGCAAGGGTCCTGCTTAGCCCTTCGCATCAGCGATGTAGCGGTCGATCACCGACTCCAGCAAAGTCAGAGGCACGTTGCCGCCGAGCACCAACGTATCGTCGAACGTCCTGAGGTCGAACTTCCCGCCCAAGGCCCCCCTCGCCTTCTCTCTCAGCCGATTGATCTCGCTGTGTCCCACCTTGTACCCGCAGGCCTGTCCCGGCCAGGCGCAGTAGCGGTCGACCTCGCCCTGGACTTCCTCGATCGTTGAGCCGTTGGTCTCGGCGAACCACTGGATTGCCTTGGCGCGGGTCCAGCGCTGGGCGTGGAGGCCGGAATCGACGACGAGCCGGCAGGCCCGGAAGGACAGGGACTGGAGGTAGCCGAGCTGGCCGAGCGGATCGCCTTCATAGGTGTCGAGCTCGTCGGCCAGCTGCTCGGCGTAGAGCGCCCAGCCTTCCGAATAGGCGTTGAAGGCGAGCAGCGAGCGCAGCAGCGGCAGCTTGTAGGTATATTCGCCCTGCCAGATATGGCCGGGAATGCCCTCGTGATAGGTGAGGGTCGCGAGGGAGAAGCGCGGCCACATCGAAGTGTCGCGAAGGTTGATGTAGTAATTGCCCGGCACGGAGCCGTCGATCGTTCCGGCGGCCGCATAGCCACCCGGGGCTCCGGCCTCGATCTCCACTGGCACGCGCTTGATGACGAGGTTGCCTTTCACCAGGGTCGCGAAGGCGCGCGGGAGCCGAGTGCGGATGTCCGCGGTCCGCTGGTTCACATATTCGAGGATTTGGGCCCGGCCCGCTTCGGTGTTCGGGAAGAGCTGCCTGGGATCCTTGCCGAGCGCCGTCATCCGCTGGCCGACCGTTCCCCGGGTCAGGCCCTGGGCCCGGAGCAGGGGCTCCATTCGCGACTGAAGCTCGGCGAGCTGGTCGAGCCCCATCTGGTGCACCTCGGCCGGAGTGAGGCTGCTCGTCGTCGCCGCTCTCAGGGCCCAGGCGTAATAAGCCTCGCCGTCGGGAAGCTTCCAAACCCCGGCTCGGCTGTCGGCGCGAGCGCGGTGACGGGTCAGCTCCGCGATCTGCCGGTCCATCGCGGGCGCGACCTTGTCGCGGGCGAGCGTTAGGGCGCGCGCGCGCCAGTCGCCCGGAACCGCCTTCGTCCGCCGCGCCAGCGAGGTCACCAGCCCCCATTCCCCGACCGGCTGGGCGCGGGCGCCCTTCATCTGCTTCAGGGTCTTGTCGAGAAGGAAATCGGGCGCGACCACGCCGATGCCGCGGTCGTGTGCGAGCCGCCCGGTCTCCCCGTCGAGCGCTTCCGCATAAGCTTCGAGCCGGGCGAGATAGGCCTCCGCATCGGCCGCGTTTGCGACGACATGATTGCTGTCGAGGAAGTCGGGGACTTCGACGAAAGCGCCGGTATTCTGGGCCACGACGTAGGGCGCGTTGCGGTAGGAATAGTTCTGGTTGAGCGTGACGACGTCGCCATAGGGGAACCGGAAGCCTTCCGCCGCGAGCCGGTGCGCGGTCTCGGCCACGCCGAGGTGGATCTGCTCCGTCGGATCGAGCCCGCGGCGGTCGACCGCCCGGACTCGCCGCAGCCGGTCCGCCGCCGCGCCCGCCAATCGGGCCCGCCCGTGCAGGGATTTGTCCGTAAGCCGCGACTTCAGCGCCGCCCGGCCATCCTTGTCGAGGCCGAGCGAGGTAGCATTCTCCGGATATTCGGCGAGTATCTCCTCCGCCATCCGAGCGAGCAGCGGCTCGAGCGGGCTGCTCCCGGCGGCCTTGCGGGCCGCGCATCCCGGAAGGAGCGGCAGTGCGGCGACCGCCGCCGCGGAACCGAGGAAATGGCGGCGAGTCCAGGGCTGCATCGGCGTTCCTTCGGCAAAGTGACAGTCACTAGTGACTGTCACTAGTGACTGTCACTTTCGAGCCGCACCCATGTGGGGGCGTGGTCCGAAGCCTTTTCGCGGCCACGGTGGCTCCTGTCCACGCCCGCGTCGAGAAGCCGGTCGGCGGCCTGGGGGCTGAGCAGGAGATGGTCGATCCTGAAGCCCGCGTCGCGCTGCCAGCAGCCGGCCGTATAGTCCCAGAAGGTGTAGACGGCGCCGTCGGGATGGCGGGCGCGGATGGCGTCGGTCCAGCCGGAATGGAGGATCCGGCGGAAGGCGGCCCGGCTCTCGGGCTGCATCAGGGCGTCGTGCGCCATCGCCCGCACCGAGAAGACGTCGTCATGGCTGTCGGTCGGGATGACGTTCCAGTCGCCTGCGAGGACCGCCGGCTTCTCCTCGGCGAGCAGGGACCGGGCATGCTCGCCAAGCCGCTCCATCCAGGCCAGCTTGTAGGCGAACTTATCGGTCCCGACCGGATTGCCGTTGGGCAGATAGATGGAGCCGATCACCACTCCGCCGACCTCGGCCTCGATATAGCGGCTGTGGGTGTCGTCGGGATCGCCGGGAAGACCGGTCCGCCGATGCCTGGGCGGCCCCGCCTCGACCGGGGTGAGGATGGCGACTCCGTTGAAGCCCTTCTGGCCGTGCCAAACCCCTTCGTAGCCGGCGGCGCGGACGTCCTCGATCGGGAGGGAATCGTCGGCGCACTTGATCTCCTGAAGGCAGATCGCGTCGGGCTTCTCCTCCTGCAGATACTCGATGAGCCGCGGCAGCCGCGCCCTTATGCCGTTGAGGTTGTAGGTGACGATCTTCATTGGCGCGGCTTAGCGGCTCAAACGAGGATCGTCATCCCGGACGTGGATCGGCTCGGCCAGCTCCCCCCCTCGGCGCGGGCAGGTCCCGCGCCTCCATCCGGCATATAATCCCTCCAAAATGGAGATAGATAATACGCGTTTTGACACGTTCCTCCGAGGGAACCTACCGTAACGTGCGAATATGAAACTAAACGCGTGACGGATCCCGGCTTTTATTAAAGCGTATTCTTACTTATTATTTCCAACGACTCGGGGGCGAGTCACTGTCGACGGTTTCCGCGGGTCACGGGGGCGTCAGGCGGGGCCGTTCGGCCGCGCGTCTCCGTGTCGCTTTTTGAAAGCCGATACGGAGACTTCCAAATGCATCGATTCAAATCCCTGAGGCGTCCTCTCCTCCTCGCCGGCACAATTGCCTCGACGACTCTCCTCCCAGCCCAGCTCCAGGCGCAGGAGTGCCTTGGGGAGGGCCCGCTCAGCGTCTCCTGCGGCACCGGCGCGACCGCAACCGGTTTCCAAGCCACCGCCGTCGGCAACCCGAGCACAGCCAGCGGCGACTTCTCGACGGCCGTGGGCGCGCAGACAGTGGCCAGCGGCTCGCAAAGCAGCAGCTTCGGATTCAATGCCTCTGCCAGCGGCAGGCTCGCGACTGCAGTCGGCACCTACTCGACCGCCCCGGGGCTCGAAGGCAGCGCCTTTGGTGTCTCAGCAAACGCCGCCGGCAATTTTTCGACGGCGGTCGGCACCGTCGCGCGATCAACAGGAACCCAGAGCAGTGCTCTCGGCGCAAGCGCAAGTGCCGGGGGTGCCTTCTCGACGGCAGTCGGCACCTTCTCGAGCTCGGCGGGGAACCAGAGCAGTGCTTTCGGTGCAGGCGCCAACGCGCCGGGAAACCTTTCCACGGCCGTCGGCACCAACGTTTCCTCGACCGGAGATTTCTCTACCGCCGTCGGTGTCGCCTCGAATGCGATGGGATCCGCGGCGACTGCCATCGGCAACGCCGCAAGGGCCTCGGGTGAGCGAGCCAGCGCCTTCGGTGTAGCCGCGTCGGCGCGAGGCTCTTCTTCGACTGCGGTTGGCAATAGCGCCTTTTCGTCCGGCGCCAGCTCCGTCGCCTTGGGAGACATCGCGGTGGCGACCGCTTTGAGAGCGACCGCGGTCGGCCCATTCTCCGTGGCCGTGGGGTCCCAAAGCAGCGCCTTCGGCACCGGTGCGTCCGCGACAGCAGCCTCTTCCACGGCCGTCGGCTACAATGCGGCCGCAAGCGGGTCGAGCTCTCTCGCAGCCGGCAGCGAATCGCGAGCGAGCGGCTTGTTTGCGACGGCCGCCGGCCCGACCGCGACCGCGAGCGGGCTTCGAAGCAGCGCGCTCGGCGTAAGCACGGAGGCCTCGGGGGCCTATTCGACAGCCGTCGGAGACGACGCCTTCGCGCTCGGCGAGAGCTCCATCGCTCTTGGCCAGGCGGCGGGAGCGACCGCTTCCAGAGCGACGGCCATCGGGTTCTTCGCGAGGGCGACGGGGCGGTCCTCAATCGCGCTTGGAGACATCGCGAGGGCGAGCGGGTCCGAGTCGACAGCTATCGGCCTCTCCGCCACGGCAACCGGAGTCAGCTCCATCGCCGTCGGATCGAACTCGAGCGCGGCGGGCGGCTCCGCCGCCGCCATCGGCGTTCGCGCAACGGCCGGCGGGATGTTCTCCATCGCCGCCGGTCTCGATGCCAACGCAAGCGGGACCCGGGGCATCGCCATCGGGTCGACGTCCTCCGCGCGCGGGGACTTCGGAATTGCCATCGGGCGATTCAGCGAAGCCTCGGCCCAGGGCGGCATTGCGATAGGCAGCCAAACCGTTGCTCCCGGAAGCGTCGCTACCGCCGCTTCCGCAGTCAACGCCGTCGCGATCGGTACGAATGCGCGCGCGAACGGCATCGGAAGCGTCGCTCTGGGCGCCGGGTCGATAGCGGACGAGGACGACGTCGTCTCGGTGGGCGCACCGGGAGCCGAGCGCAGGATCGTCAGCGTCGCGGACGGGGTCGACGAGACCGATGCCGTCAACCTCGGCCAGCTGCGCGCCGTCGAAGGCACCGCGAACACCGCGCTCGCCAACGCAGCCGCCGCCCAGGGGACCGCGGACACCGCCCTCTCCAATGCGGCCGCCGCCCAGGGGACCGCGAACACGGCAATGGTCAACGCCGCCGCCGCGCAGATCACCGCCGATACGGCGCTCCGGCGTACCGATTATATCGAGACGAATTATACGGGACCGCGGCCCGTCGCCTCAGGCGCGCAATCTTTCGCGGTCGGCAGCGGCAGCGTTGCCGAAGGCGGTGGCTCCGTCGCCGTCGGCGAAGGCGCCCGGGCGGCGAACGGCGCTTCGGTCTCGATCGGACGCGGCAATCTGGCCAGCGGCAACGGCGCCGTCGCCATCGGCGATCCGAACGTCGCGACCGGGACCGGAGCGGTGGCGCTCGGGGCCGACAACGTCGCCACCGGAACCGGAGCGGTCGCGATCGGCAACGTCAACCAGGCCGTGGGCAATTCGGCGATTGCGCTGGGCAACGGAGCGAGCGCCAACGGCGCCAACAGCGTCGCGATCGGCGGCGGCGCGGTCGCGACTCGTGCGGGGCAGGTCGTGCTCGGCACCGCCGCGTCGACCTATACGGCGCCCGGGCTCGGCTCGGCGGCCAGCACCGCCGCGCAAAGCGGGGTCACCCGCTTCGTGAGCGGCGATAGCGCGGGCAATCTGGGCTATTCGGCTTTCGGCCCGGCCGATATCGCCGCGCTCGGCGCCCGGACCACCGGCCTCGAGGCGGCCCAGGCCGCGCTCGGAGGGCGGGTCGACGCGCTGTTCGACCTGGCCCGGATCGATCGCCGCGACGCTCGCAAGGGGATCGCGGCCGCGGTGGCGATCGGGAACGCGCCGATGCCGGCGGCGGCCGGCCGGACCAGCTATGTGCTCAACGGAGCCGTTTTCCGCGGCGAATATGCGCTCGGCGGCTCGATCATGCACCGGCTCGGCGGCGAGGCGCCGATCGCGGTCAGCGCCGGGTTTTCCTATGCGGGCAACAAGAACAACGCCGCCCGAGTCGGGGTCGCGGGGGAATTCTAGGGAGCTTCAGCCAGGACGGGTCCGTCGGATCCGTCCTTTCCTTCCTGCTTAGATGGAGAAGCTCGACCCGCAGCCGCAGCCCGAGGCGGCGTTCGGGTTACGGACCTGGAAGGCCGCACCGCCGAGCGACTCGACGTAGTCGACGGCCCCGCCCTTCACGAGATCGTGGGTCATCGGGTCGACCACCAGGGTCACACCGCCCTCGCCCGCGACGAGGTCGTCGGTCTCCACTTCCTCGGCAAGCCCGAACCGGTAGCTGAAACCTGCGCAGCCGCCCCCCTCCACACTCAGCCTGAGGATGGCCGGCCTGCCCTGGCGCTCGGCAATCGCGGCGACTCGCGCCGCCGCGGCCGGGGTGAGTGCGATTTCGGAAGGATCGGCCATGGAGGGGAGATAGGGCCTGACCCCCGCAGTCACAAGCTGAACCTCCGGCCGTCATTGCGAGGAGCGAAGCGACGAAGCAATCCAGACACTGGGTCGGCGCCGCTGGATTGCTTCGCTTCGCTCGCAATGACGGTCGTCGGCGCTTGTGCCCTCGCCCCCTTTGGCGGCATAGGCGGCCCAGCTTTCAAGCACGGGAAGACGCATGAAGACCCGAGTCTACGTCACCTTGAAGAACGGAGTCCTCGATCCGCAGGGCAAGGCCATCCACCACGCGCTCGAGGGGCTCGGCTTCGCCGGAGTGAACGACGTTCGCGCCGGCAAGCTGATCGAGCTCGACCTCGCCGACGCAGTCGGCGACGAGGAGGTCGAGGCGATGTGCCGAAAGCTTCTCGCCAACACCGTCATCGAGAATTTCCGGATCGAGCGCGAGGCTTCGGAAGGCAAAGCGGAGTGAAGAGCGCGGTCATCGTCTTCCCCGGCTCCAATTGCGACCGCGACATGGCGGTCGCGCTGGAGCAGGTGACGGGCGAGCGGCCGGCCATGGTCTGGCACCGGGAGACGGAGCTGCCCGAAGGCCTCGACCTGATCGCCATCCCCGGCGGCTTCTCCTACGGCGACTATCTTCGCTCGGGCGCGATGGCCGCCCGTTCCCCGGTGATGAGGGCCGTGGCGGACTGCGCCGGCCGCGGCGTGGCCGTGCTCGGAGTATGCAACGGCTTCCAGATCCTAACCGAGGCGGGGCTCCTCCCAGGCGCATTGATGCGCAACGCCAACCTCCACTTCATCTGCCGCGACGTGCCCCTCAAGGTGGGGGACAGCCGGACCGCGTTCACCAGCCGCTACGAGGCCGGGGAGGACATAATCGTCCCCGTCGGCCACCATGACGGCAATTACCAGGCCGACTCCGAGACTCTGGACCGGCTGGAGGGCGAAGGCCGAGTCGCTTTCCGCTACACCGACGCCTGCAACGGCTCGGCCCGCGACATCGCGGGGATCGTCAGCGAGGCAGGCAACGTGCTCGGAATGATGCCCCATCCGGAGCGGATGGTGGAGCCGGCTCATGGCCGGACCGACGGTAGGCGCCTTTTCGAGGGCCTGCTGGAGACGATCGGCTAGGCTATTCGCCGCCGACGGCCTGGAGGGCGAGGAAGAGCAGGAACCCGGCGGTGGCCCAACGGGTGATCCGCATTGCCGGGCGATAGAGGCCGGTCTCCTCCGGACGCGGCGGCCGGCGCGCAAGCCTCTCCAGCGAGACGATCAGGGCGGCATAGCCGAGCGCGATCAGGAATGCGTCGGGAGGCCCGAAGCGGCGATCCACCAGCCAGGACGTGACCAGGCCGCCGAGGGCCAGGCAGGCGGCGCCGAAGCGCAAGGCCGCCGTCGGGCCCATGACGAGCGCCAGAGTCCGGTCGCCACGTTCCCAATCCTCCTCGAGCTGGAACACCTGGGTTGCGGGATAGAGGCCGAGCGCCGTCAGGGCAGCGGCCGCCGCGCCGGCGACCAGGGCCGCGTCGCCCCAGTCGAGCGGCGCCGCCGCTATCCACCCGGCGGCGAAGCCGAGCGCGCCCTGCCCCAGGCCGATCGCCGCAGCGCTCTTCCACGGGCTTGCCTTCCACCGGGTCGCCGGGTGGCTGTAGGCGGCGGTCCAGACGACGATCAGAGCGTAGGCGAGGAGGAAGCCGGGGCCCGCGAACAGGGCCGCGACAGCGCCGGCGGCGGCGAGGGCAATGGTGAAGCCGAGCAGCCCCGGCGGCACTTCCGGAGGCCGCTCGAGCCCACTCACTGGCCCTTCGTCATTGTCGTAGACCGAATTGAAGGCGGTGGCCGCCGGGTAGAGGAAGAGGTGGAGAGCCAGGAAAGCCGCGGTCGTTCGGCCATCCCAGCGCCCGCCCGACAGCAGGGTGCCCCAAAGGAAGATCGGCGCGAGCGTCGGCTGGAACGGCAGGCGCAGGTGGACGATGTACAGCGCGGCTCGGCGGGACGGGGCCATCCCCGCTCCTAGGCATGGCGGCCAAGGCTCCGCAAGGATGGAGAGTCTGCCCTCGATCGTCATTCCGGCGAAAGGCGGAATCCAAGAACACCGCGGTATCCGGTCGTTGACGGCAGCGTTCACGGATCCCGGGTCAAGCCCGGGATGAGGGGTTGGTTTCGGCCAAAATAGCAAAAGGCCGCCCCCTTCCGGGAGCGGCCTTCGCTTAGCCGATTGGCCGGCGGTCAGGCGACGACCGCGTCGGCTACCAGAATCTCCTGCATCGAGGGGAAGCTGGCGAACTCGGCATCGTCGAGATGCGAGCCGCCGGCGCCGCCGACGAAAGCGGACATGATCGACTCGCCGCCGGCCATCGCCATCGAAGTTCCGCCGTTCGGGGCGCCGGTGATCGTGACGGTGACCGTCGCCGTGTCGGACGAGCCCCAGCCGTCGGTCACGGTGTAGCTGAAGGTGTCGGTGCGCGTCTCTCCCGGCGCCAGGTCGATATTGGCGGCGGAATAGGTCAGGGTGCGAGTGAAGGTGTCCATGACCACCGTGCCGTCGGTGCCGTTCGTGTCGACCGAGGTGATCCGGCGGCTGGCGAGCCCGCTTTCAATGTCGTGGTCGTTCGAGATGAGGCTGGTCCACAGATTGCCGGTGGTCGCGCCTTCGCCGACCGCGACGACGTCGTCGACGGCGACGATCTCGTCGTTGATGCCGTGGATGACCATTCCGATCAGCTTCTTCTCGCCCTGGGCGCCGACGACCGTGAAATAGCTCTCCATCTTCTGGTCGGGGAGCAGGCGGTCGAAGCTGTCATGGTCGGCGGCGAAGTTGAGGATTCCGGCGAAGTCGTCGAACTTGATCGATCCGCCCATGGCGGGCCCTTCGACGCTCACGATGTTCATGTTGAAATAAGGCTCGAGGATCGCGCTCATCCCCGTCTTCTCGCCGTCCTCAGGCACGTAGAAATAGAAGTCCGGCGCCTGGGTGGTGCCGGCGATCTTGAGAGTCACCGTCGCGGTCGACGTGGCACCGTCGGGGTCGGTCACCGTATAGGTGAACGTGTCCGTGGCGGTCTGGCCGGTCTTCAGGTCGGAGAAAATCGCTCCGGAGTCGTACAGGACCTTCCCGTCCGCATCGACGGTGACGGCCGCGCCTTTTGCGGTGATCGCCTGGACCTCGGTCACCTGCAGCTTTTGGCCGTCGGCATCGGTGTCGTTGGCGAGGATGAGCGCGGTGAGGTCGGTCTTGCCGGCATCCTCGGCGAGCGCCAGCAGGTCGTTGACCGCGACCGGCGGGGTGTTCTGCGGCGAGACGCCGGAGATGATCACCGTCGCGGTGGCGGTGGAGGTGAGGCCCTTGGAGTCGGTGATCGTATAGGTGAAGCTGTCGGTGGCCTTCTGGCCGTCCTCGAGGTCGGCGAAGATCTTGCCAGCATCGTAGCTGACCTTGCCGTCGGGGCCGAGGGTGACGATAGCGCCCGCTTCCGAAACGCCTTGAACGGCGGTGACCTGGAAAGCGTCGCCGTCCGGATCGCTGTCGTTGGCAAGAAGGGAGGAGGTGACGTCGGTAGCGCCCGCATCCTCGTTGAGGCCGAAGGTGTCGTTGGAGGCCACCGGGGCCTGGTTCTGGGTCACGCCCGTGATGGTCACCGTGGCCGTCGCGGTCGAGACGTGGCCGTTGCCGTCCGTGATCGTGTAGGTGAAGCTGTCGGTCGCCGTCTGGCCGTTCTCGAGGTGCGCGAAGATCGAACCGGCGTCGTAGCTGACCTTGCCGTCGGGGCCGATGCTCACGGTCGCGCCCTGGGCGGAGACGGCCTGGACCGCGGTGACCACGAGCGAATCGCCGTCGGCGTCGATATCGTTGGCGAGCAGGGTGGCGGTGATCTCGGTCTTGCCGGCGGTCTCGGCGAGCGTCAGTGCATCGTTCTGGGCGACCGGCGCGACATTGGCTTGAATGAGATCGACGAGCTTGAACGTGCCGTCGGAAAACTGGACTCGCTCGATGCTGAACAGACGGTCCTCGCCGTCGGTACCGCCGGCGCGAAGGTCGCGAACGACGACCGCGCCGTTCAGGCCTTCCAGGACCCGGTAGTCGGAGCGCTTGCCGGCGAGGACGACCGTATCCTGGCCGTTGCCGCCGTCGATGACGTCGTTGCCGGCGCCGCCGGAAAGCGTGTCGGAGCCGTTGCCGCCGTCGATATGATCGTCGCCGGCGCCGCCGTTGATGATGTCGTTGCCGTTGTCGCCGAAGATGCTGTCGTTCTGGGCGGTGCCGTTCAGGGTGTCGGCTTTGTGGGTGCCTTTCAGGATTGCCATTTCACTACTCCGTTACAGGCCCTCGAGGGGCGGATTGGGCCGGCCCCGCCGGGATGGCGGGTCGGGTGGGGCGATTCGTAAGGGGGTTGGGAGGAGCGCCTCGAGCGCCGTTCGGGTCAGTCGACCCTAGTGCGGATACGGTTCAAGATTGCTTACTCCACGAACCGCAGGGCGAAGCGTCCTGCGGCGAGAGGGCTTCTGCGCCAGCCGTTTGGCCGCCCGATGTCGCGGACCCGGGAGAAGTGTTTCAATTATGTCCGGGTGTGCGGCGGCTGAGCAATTGGGTGTGGCGGGCGAGGAGGAAGAGCACGGCCGGCCAGAAGCAGGTGTTCCAGACGTCGTGCCAGTTGCGGTCCCAGTGAATCCGGGCGCCGGCGGCCCGGGTCTCGACTAGATCCCACGCCTCGCCGGCCAGGGCCGCGGCGACGACGGCGGCGAGCGGCACCCAGCCGCCGAGCGGCCGGCGCAGCAGGGCCGCGGCGGCGAGGAAGACGGCGAGCCCGACATAGATGTGGAGCGCATCCCTCGGCAGGCCGAGCAGCTCGACCAGGGCCATCTTGACCTGCTGGAAGGGGGTCAAGGCTCAGACCCGCGCCCGGAACGGGGTGAAATCGGTGCCGGAATCGTAGACGTCCACGCCCTCGCGCCGCTTCAGGAAACCGACCACCGCATAGGTCGCCGGAGTGAGGAGCACCTCCCAGGAGACCTTGAGCGCGAACTGGCTCAGCATCACCGCCAGCATGGCCTCGACGGGCCAGCCGGTGGCTCCGTAGAAAGCGAGCGGGTAGAAGATGAGGCTGTCGATCCCCTGCCCCACCATTGTCGAGCCGATGGTGCGCATCCAAAGGTGCCTGCCATTGAACTTCACCTTCATCCGCGCCAGCACGTAGGAATTGGCGAACTCGCCGGCCCAGAAGGCGATCACGGAGGCGAGGACGATCCGGGGGACCTGGCCGAACACCGATTCGTAGGCCGCCTGCCCCGGCCAGTCCGACGCCGGCGGAAGCGCCACGACCACCCAGCTCATCAGGGCCATGAACAAAGTGGCGACGAACCCGGCCCAGATGCATCGCCGGGCGCGCGCATAGCCGTAGACCTCGGTGAGGACGTCGCCGATCACATAGGAAAGCGGAAAGAACAAGATCCCCGCCCCGAACGGCCACAGCCCGATGAGCGGAAGGTCGATCTCCGCCCTCTTCCCGGCGCCCAGCACGTTCGAGAGAAGGAGGATGGCGACGAAAGCCGCCATTACCAGGTCGAAATAGCGGAACTGCGCGCCCTTCAGCGCCGCCCCTTCCACCGCTTTCACCTCGCCCCCGTCCATATCTCGACGCTAGCGCCGTTGGGTTCTCCGGGAAAGCGCGCTACAGGGCCGCGTGCGCGCCCGTAGCTCAGTTGGATAGAGCACGAGCCTTCTAAGCTTGGGGTCGCAGGTTCGAATCCTGCCGGGCGCGCCATTGTTTGATGTCATTAAAATAGGAAGAGCCTTCGCTCGCCCCTCTGGACGCGCGTGAACCTTGACATACCGGAAGGAAAACCTTGCGGCAGCCGACGCAGTCCTGAACGAAGCCGTCAGGCGAGGTTCGCCGAACGGAGGACCGTTCGAGTTGGTGCTGAGCCCGTGCCCAGCTGCCCTTCCTCGACCGAGCCGTCAGCGGCCATCGTATAAATTTTATCTGCGAGTCGCCAGACTTCGGGCCGGTGCGCGATGAGAATGGTGGTCGTGCCGGACCTCGCCAGGGCCTCCAGGATCTTTGCCTCGATTTCGACCTCCAGACTCGATGTGGCTTCGTCAAGAATCAGGAGCCGGGGGTTCTGAAGCAACGCGCGAGCGATGAGCAACCTCTGGCGCTGTCCTCCGGAAAGGCCGCCGACACCTTCCGCAACGAACGTGTTCAGTCCCATCGGTAGACTCAGAACGAAGTCGTCGACGGCAGCTCTCTTGAGCGCCTCAAATATGGCCGAGTCGCCGGCTCCGCGACGAAACAGCGCGATATTATCTCGAATAGTACCTCCGATAAGGCGGTCGCCCTGCAATACGGCCGCCATACCGGACATGGAGCGAGCAAGTGGTTTGCCGTCGATCAGGACGGATCCGGCCGTCGGCGTGAGCGCGCCTACCATGATCTTGGCAAGCGTGGATTTGCCCGTACCCGAGGGACCTCGAATCACCGTGCATGCTCCAGCCTTCGCATGAATAGAAACTTCGCTCAGAACAGGGCGATCGAGGGAGCCATATCGAAACGACACGTTGGTCAAATTCACCTCGCCCCGAGTGACTTCACCGATCGGATCGGCCTTCCAGCCCGTCGACGTCAGCAACGCTGCCGCTTGGAGTTCGTGGACCTTTTGCGATTGGCGCTGCAGAGCGAGCTGCAAAAGCGATCCGGCGGAATTCGCCAGAAGGTCCTTGTATGCGCCGATCGCTACAAAAGCACCGATGGTGAATTGACCGGCGCCCATGAACGCGGCGGAAAGCATCACGAAGAACAGCGTGTCACCGGATTTCGCGAGTCCCCCTAAGGCGGTGCGCCATCCGCGCAGCGACTGCACCCTCGCTTCGGCTGTCGTAGCGGCTCTAACCAAAGATGCGTAACGGGTACGGGTCGAACGGACTGCCCCGAAGCGGGTCATGAGAGGCAGTTGCGCCAGCGTGTCGAGCACGAATGCCTGGCGGCGCTGGCTCGCGTCCACGGCAGACCCGAAGCAGTCCCGCTGGCCGCGCTGGAAGATCAAGTCCGTAAGGCCGGACACGAGCAGCGAGCAGAATCCCGGCAGAAGAAGCCAGGGCGAGATGAAGAGCAACGCTGCAAGGCCGACCGCGAGGGTGGCGGCGACCGACGCGAGCGATTTGACGGCATTCAGGTAGAAATCCAACTGGGCGTTGAGGGACCCGACCCTGTTCTGAAGAGCGGCCGCGGTGCCGCGCTCAAACCAATCGGCCGACTTTTCCGCCAGGGAGTCGAACGCAAGACGATTCAACTCGACGCTCACGAGCCGCTTCGTCTTATTCTGTAACAGCTCGCCGCAAAGCGATACCATCACATTGGTCAACGAAAGAGCGAGGAAGCCGATCGACACGACGCCCAAAGTGCCGATCGACAACCCATGGATGGATCGGTCCACCGACCACATCGACAATAAGGGCAAGGCGAGCACCAGCAATTGTGCCGACGCGAACCACGCCAAAGCGGCTCGCCCCGTCCGGTTTTGCAGTACCTGCTTCAGCGGGATCGGCAAGCCGCCCCTTCTCGTCTCCTGCTGCTTATGCGGATCGGCGTCGGACAGGGCGGCGACATCGACGCCGAGGCCGCAGCAATCTCTCGCGAGCTTTCGGAGGGTCGTCCAGGACCAGCCGAGCTGCGGGTCGAATATCTCGATGCGCCCGCCTCGTTGCCCGGCGACGACGACATAATGGCCCCGCGCGAGCAGCACGATGCCGCAGCGCGGATAGGCTTCCCGTCGGTTGACATCGAAAGCAATAACTTCCGCCTTCGCCCCGCAAGCACGGAGCCCGTCCCGAACCTGTCTCAACGTCAGGCCGCGGGTGGTCGTTCCGGTCAGGACCTTTATCTCATCGACGAGGAGACGGCGGCCGAAGAGGCTCATGACGGCGGAGATTGCAACATAGCCGCAGTCCGTCGGCTCAACCTGGGGCTCGATCGTTGCCCGCCGGTGATGCAAGGTGCAAATCTGATGGAAGACCGACGCGGACGCGCGCTTCGCGCCGGCGAAAGGGTTACGGGACATTGAAGATCGTCACTCTATCGGTGAGTCGTAGCACGTGTTGTTGGTCGATCGAGTACACTCTGGGGTATTGGTGCAGGTGCCGTTGGTGGTTCCAGGACAGTAGCTATTGCTGCATTT
>DASVUW010000376.1:0-4017 GCA_036386845.1 Allosphingosinicella sp.
GTGGAGGGGTAATTGGCGCAGGACCGGCAGGTTCCCGCGAGAACCCCCTTGCGCCTCGCCAGCTACCCCTCCACCAGCTTGCAGCTGGTCCCCCTCCCCATCTCACGATGGGGAGGACAAGATGGAGCCTGTATGAAACTCCTCCCCCTCCTCGCCCTCGCCCTCCTCGCCACTCCCGCGGCGGCCAAGCTCGCCCCCGCCGAGCAGAAGATGATCCGAACCGTCGACGCCGAGCAGGGCCGCCACCTTGCCCTTCTCGAAAAGCTGGTGAACCAGAACAGCGGCTCGCTGAACTTCGCGGGAGTCGAGGCCGTGGGCCGGATGATTCGCGCCGAGCTCGAGCCGCTCGGCTTCACGGTGCGCTGGATCCCGATGGCCGAGGCCGGCCGCTCCGGCCATATCGTCGCCACCCACAAGGGCAGCGGCCGGGGCAGGAAAATGCTGCTCATCGGCCATCTCGACACGGTGTTCGAGCCCGACAGCCCGTTCCAGCGCTTCGCCCGGAAGGACGAAAACACCGCCGAGGGCCCCGGAATAGGCGACGACAAGGGCGGGATGGTCGTCATGGTCGCCGCACTCCGCGCCATGAAGGCCGCGGGCACGTTGAAGGACGCCGACATCGAGATCGTCCTCACCGGCGACGAGGAGGACAGCGGAAGCCCGATCCAGCTCGCCCGCCGCGACCTGATCGCCGCCGGCGGCCGGGCCGATGTCGCCCTCGATTTCGAAGGCCTGGCCCAGGAGAATGGCGCCGACATGGGCTCTATCGCCCGCCGGGGCTCGGCCTCCTGGCAGGTCACGGCGAAGGGCCGGACCGGCCATTCGAGCGGCATCTTCAGCGAATCGATGGGCAACGGCGCCGTCTACGAGCTCGCCCGGATCCTCGCGGCCTTCCGCTCGGAGCTTCCCGAGCCCAACCTCACCTTCAACGTCGGACTCGTCGTGGCCGGCTCCACGGCCGAGCTCGACAAGGACCTCATCCGCGGCACTGCCACCGGCAAGACCAACATCGTCCCGCCCATCGCCATCGCCCGGGGCGATCTTCGCGCCCTGTCGCTCGAGCAGCAGAGCCGAGCGATCGCGAAGATGAAGGCCATCGTCGGCCGCCACCTGCCCGGAAGCTCGGCCGAGTTCGCGCTCGACGAGGGCGGCTATCCGCCCATGGCTCCGACGGAGGCGAGCCGCGAGTTGCTCGGCCGACTGAACTCGGTCAACCGCGATCTCGGCCTTGCCCAAATGGGCGAGCTCGACCCCCTGAAGCGGGGCGCCGGCGACATCGGCTTCGTCGCCCACCTCATCCCCGGCCTGGTCGGGCTCGGAACCGCCGGCAACGGCGCGCATGCCGCAGGCGAGACGGTTGAGCTCGCGAGCATCCCCCGCCAGGCCAAGCGCGCGGCGATATTGATGACGAGGCTGAGCCGCCCCTAGTCCTCCCCATGCGCGGCATGGGGAGGGGGACCACACGAAGTGTGGTGGAGGGGTAGTCCGCGCAGGCCTGCTCCAGTTACCCCTCCACCACCCTTCGGGTGGTCCCCCTCCCCAAGCTTCGCTTGGGGAGGCAAATCTCCGCCAGGCTCACCGGCCGCCAGTCCCGGATATCCACCCCGACATCATATTGCCTCGGCAGCCCCTTCAGCCTTCCGTGGCTATGCCCGTGGAGGTCGATCGAGCCCTTGTGCTGGCGGTTCCAGGTCCTGAACGGGTAATGGCACAGGATCAGCATCCGTCCGTCCAGCTCGATCTCCGCATAGTCCTGAACGCTCGCCCACCCCTCCGCCGCCGCGGTTCCGGGCGGATCGTTATTGCCTCGGACAAGATGCTTGACGCCGTTGAGCCGATCCAGAAGTCCCCGCACCTCGTCCGGCTTCCGCGCGAAGTCGCCCAGGTGCCAGACTTCGTCATCCGGTCCGACGACAGCGTTCCACCGGTCGAGGAGCAGCGCGTCCATTTCCGCCACGCTTGCGAACGGCCGCTTCCAGATATTGAGTGTGCGGTGGTCGCCGAAATGACTGTCGCTGGTGAAGTAGACCGCCATCGCTCCCCAACGCGGGCCCGCCCGCGATTGTGCCTTCGGCTAGAACGGCACCTTCACCTTTACCATGATCCGCTTGCTGATCCGGCCGTCCGGCATCCCGACCTGTTCCAGCCCCGGCTCGATGCGGGCGCTGCCGAGGTCGAAGCCGACGACTCCGGGTTCGTCGACCACGATGCCCTTGGGCGGTTTCAATTCCTTGAATCGATACCGGTCGCGGCTTCGGCCGCACACCACGATCTCGTCCGCCGCCGCGGTGCGCCGGCAGTCTTCCGGAGTGATCCTGAGCGACGGCACCGGCGCTTTCAGATCGAAGTCGCTGGGGGCGACCGCCGCCGGCTCCGCGACCGCGGCGGCAAGAAGGAGGATCTGCACCAGCTCCAGGATCGTCTGCCCGCGTGAGGAGCGCTGAACCTAGCAGTGCACCGCCTTCGCGCCAGCCCCCTTTGTCGGTCACGGAAGCCGGTAATGGTCCGCAAGCCGATCGAGCGCCATGATCAGGACCAGCTTGCCCGCCCGGGCCGGCCAGCCGAGCGCGGTCTCCGCCTCGCGCATACCCTCGCCCGCGCACAGGACCCTCCAGGCGATGTCGCGAAGCCCCGGGCCGAGCGCCTTGACCGCCGAGTCGAACCGGCGGCGGGCGGCGATCTGGACATGGGTCGCCGCCGCCGGCTCCGCCGGGCCGCGCGGGCTCCGGTCGGGTGGAGGCGCGTCCCAGCTCATCGTTACCCGGGGCGGGAGGCCCGAACGCTCCCAATCGCCGCGCAATTGCTCCCCCGCGGCGAACTGCCTTTCGCTGACATGACCGCGTGAGCGAAGCCAGCCGAGCGGCGGTTCCGCCAGGTTCACGGTCACCGAACGGGCCGCCGGGCGGCGGCCTCCCTTGCCGCGCTCCGCACCGTCCTGCGGCGCCGCCCGTTCGGCCAGAAGCCGGTTTCGTCTCACCCGCCCGATCTTCATATTCGACTCCCTGATTCGGTACATATCGGGAACACTTGCCATGTCGACAAGTATGTAGGAAAGTGAAATTACGTATTCGCACGCGTTCTTGGGGAAATTGGTATGATTACGCGCATCCGCGACGTCCGCCGCGCCAAGAAGCTCACGCTCCAGGACGTGGCTGACCGCTGCGATCCTCCGACGACTCCGCAGACGATCGGCCGACTCGAGACCGGAGCCAGGACCGTGTCTCTCGCCTGGCTCAACCGGATCGCGGGCGCGCTTGGAGTCGAGGCGACCGATCTCGTCGAATTCGCCGGCCGCGACGACGACGTCCCGCTCGCGGCGGAGGTCGGCGACGACGGCGCCCATGCGCCGCGCCGGGCGGGGGTGGTGCTGCCGCCGAGGCCCGAGCCGGGAATGATGGCCGTCGCCGTCCAATCGAGCGTCGGCGACTATCGAAACGGCGACGAGATCTGGTGCCTTCGCCTCGAGCCGGAGGCTTTCGGCCAGGCCCTCAACCGCGACGTCCTGGTCCCGCGCCCCGCCGGCCGTTTCCTGTTCGCACGGCTGATCGGCCGCGAGAAAGGCAAGCTCCACCTGCTGCCGCTGGGCCGCGGCCGTCGCCAGCTCGTCATCGCCGACCCGCTTTGGATGGGGATGGCGGCGACGCTGGTGCGCAGCCTTTAGAATCCGTCGCCCCAGCGAAGGCTGGGGCCCCGGCGGGTGAAGAGCGCGGCGCCTTTCACTCCCTGGGATCCCAGCCTTCGCTGGGATGACGAGCAAAGCTGAACCGCCTCGCGATCAGAGAGTTAGACCCTGGAACAAGTATAGGGTGACGCCGAATGCTCTTCTTCTCCAACCGCCTCGGCTGCGCCGGCTCGCTCCTCGTCACTGCGCTGGGCACTCTGCTCCTGCTGTGGCTGACGGGATGGTTGCGCTTCTGAAGTCCTCGTCGCCCCAGCGAAGGCTGGGGCCCCGGCGGGTGAAAAGTGCTGGTGCCTCACACTCGCTGGGATCCCAGCCTTCGCTGGGATGACGGGAAG
>DASVUW010000377.1:0-5068 GCA_036386845.1 Allosphingosinicella sp.
TCGGCACGAACTCAAGCGGTTCACACGCGATCCTCCGATTCCACGGCAGCCACCCCTCCACCACCCTTCGGGTGGTCCCCCTCCCCATGCGAGGCATGGGGAGGACAATTACCCCATCGCCTTTTCGAGGTTCGCCCGGACCGCCTCGAAGAACTGCTCCGTGGTCATCCAGCTCTGCTCGGGGCCGATGAGGATGGCGAGGTCCTTGGTCATCTGGCCGGACTCGACCGTCTCGATGCAGACCCGCTCAAGGGTCTCGGCGAAGCGGGTGACCTCGGGGGTGTCGTCGAACTTGCCGCGGAACTTGAGGCCGCCGGTCCAGGCGAAGATCGAGGCGAGCGGGTTGGTCGACGTCGCCTTGCCCTGCTGGTGCATCCGGTAGTGGCGGGTGACGGTGCCGTGGGCGGCCTCGGCCTCGACGATCTTGCCGTCCGGGGTCATCAGAATCGAGGTCATCAGGCCCAAGGAGCCGAAGCCCTGCGCCACCATGTCGGACTGGACGTCGCCGTCGTAATTCTTGCAGGCCCAGACGAACTTGCCGCTCCACTTGAGCGCCGAGGCAACCAGGTCGTCGATGAGGCGATGCTGGTATTCCGTCCCCGCTTCGTCGAACTTTGCCTTGAACTCGCTCTCGAAAATCTCCTGGAAGATGTCCTTGAAGCGGCCGTCATAGGCCTTGAGGATGGTGTTCTTGGTCGAGAGGTAGACCGGCCATTTGCGGTCGAGGCCGTAATTGAAGCAGGCCCGGGCGAAATCGCGGATCGACTCGTCGAGATTGTACATGCCCATGGCGACTCCCGAGGAAGGGAAGTCGAACACCTCGTGCTCGATCACCTCGCCGTCCTCGCCTTCGAACCTGATGGTGAGCTTGCCGGGGCCGGGGACTCGGAAGTCGGTCGCCTTGTACTGGTCGCCGAAGGCGTGGCGGCCGACGACGATCGGATCGGTCCAGCCCGGGATCAGCCGGGGCACGTTCTCGATCACGATCGGCTCGCGGAAGACGACTCCGCCCAGGATGTTGCGGATCGTGCCGTTGGGAGATTTCCACATCTTCTTGAGGCCGAATTCCTCGACCCGGGCCTCGTCGGGCGTGATGGTGGCGCATTTGACGCCGACGCCGTGCTTGCGGATCGCCTCGGCCGACTCGACCGTCACACGGTCGTCGGTGGCATCGCGATTCTCCATCCCGAGGTCGAAATAGAGCAATTCGACGTCGAGATAGGGGAGGATCAGGCGCTCCCGAATCCATTGCCAGATGATCCGGGTCATCTCGTCGCCGTCCAGCTCGACGACGGGGTTCTTCACCTTGATCTTCGCCATTCGGCTCGCGCTTTCTCTTGGAGGATGGGGTTGCGGGCGCAATAGGGGGTGGAGGGGCGGGGATCAACCAACCCCGTCGCCCCAGCGAAGGCTGGGGCCCCAGGGGGTGAAAGGCACGGCGCTCTTCACCCGCCGGGGCCCCAGCCTTCGCTGGGGCGACGGTTGTAACGCCGCGCCCCCCCGCCTAAAGGCAAGGCCATGACCTCCCTCGAAAAGCCGGACCTGGTCACGACCAACGTTCGCTACCGGATGCCGAGCGTGCATCCGGAAGGCCGCAAGTTCGTCGTCATCGCTTCCGCCATCACCCTCTTTTTCTGGGTGGTCGTGGAGTGGGAGATTGCCGGCTGGCTCTTCGCCGGGATCAGCCTGTGGGTCGCCGCCTTCTTCCGCGACCCCATTCGCACCACGCCCAAGGGCGAGGGCCTGATCGTCGCGCCTGCCGACGGGATGGTGACGATGATTGCCACGGTGCCCGCGCCGGCCGAGCTTGTCGGCGACGACGGACTCCCGCCGGGCCCGTGCCTGCGAGTGTCCATCTTCATGTCGGTGTTCGACGTCCACATCAACCGCGCTCCGATCGCGGGCGAGATCAAGCGGGTCGTCTACATCGCGGGCAAGTTCCTCAACGCGGACCTCGACAAGGCGAGCGAGGACAATGAGCGGCAGCATTTCCTGGTCGAGGGACGCGACGGGCTTCGGATCGGCTTCACCCAGATCGCCGGCCTCGTCGCTCGCCGGATCGTGCCCTGGGTCAAGGCGGGCGACTATGTCGCCGCCGGCCAGCGGGTCGGCCTGATCCGCTTCGGGAGCCGGGTCGACGTCTATCTTCCGGCCGGGACTTCCTCGCAGGTCCTGCTCGGCCAGCGCACCATCGCCGGAGAGACGATCGTCGCGCGCGCCGGAGTCTCCGAGGCGCTGGAGGGCGTCGCCCAGTGAACGGCCCGGTTCGGGCGGGCCGGCCGCGCCGCGGGATCCCGCTCCGCACCATCGTCCCCAACGCGGTGACGGCCCTGGCCCTGTGCTCGGGCCTGTTCGGGATCCGCTTCGGTATCGGCGGCGAGTGGGACAAGGCGGTGGCCGCGGTCGTCATCGCGGCCATATTGGACGGCCTCGACGGCCGGATCGCGCGGCTTCTCAACGGGCAGAGCCGGTTCGGGGCCGAACTCGACTCGCTCTCCGACGTGACCGCGTTCGGAGTCGCGCCCGCGATCATACTCTATCTGTGGGTGTTGCAGCCTTTGGCGGAGCAAGGGGCCGATTTCGAGCGCTGGACCCGCTACGGCTGGCTCTTCGCTTTGGCCTATGCGGTCTGCGCGGCGCTTCGGCTCGCGCGGTTCAACGCCAATATCGACTCGCTCGAGCAGCCGCACAAGAAAGCCGGCTTCCTGACCGGGGTTCCGGCGCCGGCCGGGGCGGGCCTCGTGCTCCTGCCGGTCTACCTTTGGCATTGGACCGGCGAGCCGGTCTTCCGCGAGATCTGGCTGGCGGCGCCCTGGGCGGCGATGGTCGGGTTCCTGATGATCTCGAACCTCGCCACTTTCTCGTGGGGTTCGCTGCGGCTTCGCAGCCATGTCAGGCTGGGCGCACTCGTCGTCATCGCTCTGGTGTTCGCGGCGCTTATCTCCGCGCCCTTTCCGACTCTCAGCGTCGCCGCTCTGCTCTATGCCCTGATGATCCCGTTCAGTATCGCAAGCTACGCGAAGGTCAGACGGCAGCGCTCGTCCGAGCCGGCCCGGCCCGAGCCGCCGACGGCGTAGCGCCGCCGAGCTCGCCGCGAAGGGCGAGCAGGATTTCGGGCCAGTAGAGCCGCACCGTCACGTGGATCGCCACCAGAGCGGCAAGCAAGGCGAGGGTGAAGAAGAGCGCGGCAGCCAGGTAAATCACAGCCTTATCCCCTTACTTATCCACAATCGCCCAACGCGCCTCGTGGAAATTCGATCCATCTAGATCCGGTACGACACTGAAACTCCATCATGTTCATGATGCGTTCGGGTGTCAAGCAAATAGAACAAAAGCGAACGCTGCTGTTCGGTGGGGTGCAGGTCGGGCCTGCGCGGGAGTGCGAGGCGCCCCGCGCGGATCGTCATTCCGGCGAAGGCCGGAATCCATGAACGCCGTCGTTCGAGATTGGCCAGGACGGCGTTCATGGATCCCGGATCAAGTCCGGGATGACGAGGAAAGGGGCAGCCGAACCTGGGGGATGGGCGCTCTCGAGTCGAAAAGCCGACGCTGCCCAAAGAAAAAGCCCCAGCCCTTTCGGGCCGGGGCTCTGCGGTGTCGGCGGGAGGGGGGGGAGGGGTGCCGATCACCGCGGGGGGGGGTACAGGCAGAACGTCCTCCCTGCCTTCGGGTTCCGAAAAAATTTGAGTTTTTAGAAAAGAGGCCAAAAAAACGAAGCGCCCCGGGTGCGTACCGAGGCGCTTCGCCGACAGCTGCCTTGTCAGGCGACTATCTCCCGTCCCCGACTCTCCTATAACCTATTTAAGCGGTACGGCAAAGCGGCTTGCGGGCGCCGACGGCTTCGGCTGCGCCGGGACCTCGCGCACCGCGATGGGCTTCCGCCAGACCCGTATCAGGCCGCGCCGGTCTTCTCGTGGGGTTCGGCGACGCCCTTCGACTCCGGCGATTCGCGCTGCCTGAGCCAGATCGAAAGGACGACGAGCAGGGCGGTCGAAAGGAACTCGCTCTGCCAATTCTGGAAGCTTTCGAACCAGAGTTGGGGATCGCCCAGATAGGAGAGGTGGGTGGGCGGGACGTCGCCATGCCTCAGCGCTTCCTCGGCCGCCGAATCGGCGCTGTTCCACCAGTGGAGCGCGAAGGAAAGCAGGAAAAGGGTGAAAAGCGCCAGGCCCAGCGAATGGGCGTAGACCCAACGCACCGCGGGGCCGGCGGACAGGATTCCCGGGGCGTCCCGGTCGAGCGACCGGCGCTCGAGGTCGCCGTCGCGCGGGGGATCGTCGGGGTCGCGCGATTCCGCCGAGCCCTTCTGGACCAGGATCGCCGTCAGGACGACATAGGCCGACATCTGAAGGAACTCGCTCTCCCAATTCTCGAAGACCGAGGAGAGGAATTCGGGATCGACCGCATAGGCCCCAAGCGACAGCGCCTCCCCGCCATGGCGCAGAAGCTCCTCATTCTGGACCTGCCATCCCGCGATCCATTGGCCGAGGATGCTGACCGCGAAGAGCGACAGCAGCACGATCGTCAGGCCGTGGTTCCTGAACAGCTTGGCCATGGGACCTCCATCGTTTCGGGAGGTCCAATGCCGCGCTTCCGGGCTTTGTTCCGGAGCCGGAAGGGGTGTGCCGGGCGAGTCAGGGCTGCGCGAGTGAGCGGCGAGCGGCGAAGGTCAGGATTCGCCCGTGAACCGTTTAACCTTCACCGGAAGCTTCTTCCCCTTGGTCCGCCGCGACGGGATCTGGACCGGGTTCTTCTTCTTCCATTGCGCCCAGGTCATGGGCCCTTCGGGGGTGTCGATCAGCTCGTCGTCCAGGGACATGGGCACGCTCCGAGGCCAGAAGTCGCTCCGGTTATCGTCGAAACGCCCTCCGCCCGCCAGCCCGATCGGCCCTCCTCACCGCCGCCGCCTGACCTCCCTTTTCCAGTCGAGCTCGGAGGGCATTGGAAGGCTGGTATCGGTGGGCGCCTCGTCGACGAGCTCGAGCCCCGGATCGCGCACCTTGAGGCCGCGGCGGTGGAGGCACATGACGCACAGGCACCGCCGGCGCACCTCGCGCAGCGTGTCCAC
>DASVUW010000378.1:0-2336 GCA_036386845.1 Allosphingosinicella sp.
CGCGCCAGCGGGTGCGGCGCGATCACGTCGATGCGCTCCGCGATCTCGAGACCCGACGTGTCGGCATCGACGATGAAGGCGGAGATGCCGCGCGAGCCCGGCGCTTCCCCGGTGCGGGCGAACACGACGTAGAAGTCGGCGATGCCGCCGTTGGAGATCCAGGTCTTGGTCCCGTCCAGGACCCAGGCGTCGCCGTCGTCGCGCGCCGCCATGGCCAGGGCGGCCGCGTCGGACCCGGCATCGGGTTCGCTGAGCGCGAAGGCCGCGGTCTTTTCGCCGGCGGCGACGGCGGGCAGGTAGGCGGCCTTCTGCGCGTCCGATCCGAACAGGCTGATCGTTCCCGAACCCAGCCCCTGCATGGCGAAGGCGAAGTCGGCGAGGCCGCAATGGCGGGCGAGGGTCTCGCGGATCAGGGCAAGGGTCCGGACGTCGAGCCGGCCCGACCCGTCGGGGACGCAATGGCGGAGCCAGCCGCCGTCGCCGAGCTTGCGGACGAGGTCCCGGCAGGCTTGATCGAGGTCGTCGGGCTCGTCGTCGGTGAGATAGGCGTCGCACCACCGATCGAGGCTTTCCCCGAGCGCGCGATGGCGGTCTTCGAAGAAGGGCCAGTCGAGGAAGTCCTTCACTGCCCTCACCCTCCCACGATGCTTCGCATCGCGGGCCCCTCCCTCTCCCCTGCAGGGAGAGGGGTTTCAGGGGTCCCTCTCCCTGTAGGGGAGAGGGACAGGCGCGAAGCGCCAGGGTGAGGGCGGTCAATCACCCTTGAATTCCGGCGTCCGCTTGTCGGCGAAGGCCTCGAAGGCGCGCCTGAAATCGTTCGTGGCCATGCAGATGGCCTGGGCCTGGGCCTCCATCTCGATCGCCGTCTCGAGGCTGACGTTCCATTCCTGATTGAGCTGGGTCTTTGTTATTCCATGGGCGAAGGTGGGCCCGACCGCCAGGCCGCGGGCGATCGCCTGCGCTTCGCCGAGGAGATCGGCGCCGGCCACGAGGCGATTGTGGAAACCCCAGCGCTCGCCTTCCTCGGCAGTCATGACCCGGCCGGTGTAGAGCAATTCGGCCGCCCGGCCCTGGCCGATGATCCTCGGAAGGATCGCGCAGGCGCCCATGTCGCAGCCGGCGAGTCCGACCCGGGTGAACAGGAAGGCGGTCTTCGTCTCGGGCGTTGCGAGACGCAGGTCGGACGCCATGGCGACGATCGCCCCGGCGCCGACGCAGATCCCGTCGAGCGCGGCGACGATCGGCTGCGGGCAGGCGCGCATCGCCTTGACGAGGTCGCCCGTCATCCGGGTGAAGTCGAGCAAAGCGGGCATGTCCATTTTCGTCAGCGGTCCGATGATCTCGTGGACGTCGCCGCCGGAGCTGAAATTGCCGCCGGCGCCCGCGATCACCACGGCCTTCACCTCGCGGGCGTAGACCAGGGCCCGGAAGGTGTCGCGAAGCTCGGCATAGCTTTCGAAGGTGAGCGGGTTCTTCCGCTCCGGGCGGTTGAGGGTGACGGTCGCGACGCCCTCAGCATAGCTCCACAGGAAATGCTCGGGCGCGAAGGTTTCAGGGTTCATGCGATCTCCACGGCCTCGCCGTTGCGCTCAGAGAGGACGAGGTCAAGCACCGCCGCCGCGACCTCTTCGGGCGAGATAAGCCGACCCGACGGGTTCAGACGCGCCAGCTCGGCCCGGGCATCCTCCTCGCTCCGCCCGGTCTTCGCGGTGATGTTCGAGACCGACTGGACGGTCATGTCGGTGTCGACGAAGCCGGGGCAGACGGCGTTCACCCGCAGCTTCTTCTGTGCATATTCGGCGGCGAGGGCTCGAGTGAGGCCGACCGCGCCGTGCTTGGCGGCGATATAGGGCGAGGCGTAGGCGAAGCCGTGAAGGCCGGCCATCGAGGCCACGGTGACGATCCGGCCGGCGGGGGCGGCGAGAAGGTCGGGGAGGGCCGCCTGGCAGCAGTGGAACATGCCGTCGAGGTTGACCGCGATCATGTCGCGCCAGAGGCCGGGAGTGACCTTCGCGAAGGATATTCCCGCCGCGGCTCCGGCATTGTTGATCAGGATGGTGATGGGGCCCTGGGCTTCGCGGGCGAGATCGAAGGCGCGGTCGACCTCCTCGCGGACGGTGACGTCGGCGGGAGCGACGAGAGCGTCGAAACCAGCCGAGGCGACTTCCTCGAGCGGCTCGCGGCGGCGGCCGATGAGGGTGAGCTTCGCGCCTTGGTGGCCGAGGGCGCGAGCGATGGCGGCGCCGATGCCGGTGCCGCCGCCGGTGATGACGGCGTGGTGGCCTAGCAGACGAGTCACCTGCCCTCACCCTCCCACCGCTTCGCGGCGGGCCCCT
>DASVUW010000379.1:0-1824 GCA_036386845.1 Allosphingosinicella sp.
CCGGCGCAGGCCTTCGCCGTCTCGCGCGAGAACCTCCTAACCCGGCTCGGTTACCCCTCCACCAGGCTGCGCCTGGTCCCCCTCCCCGCCGCATGCGCGACGGGGAGGACAAGGGCGACTTTCCTTTTCTCCCATAAGGCCTTAGCGGCGACTCATGCGTATCCTCCCGATCCTCGCCGCCGCCGCCCTTCTGGCCGCTCCAGCCGCCGCCCAGAAGCTCGGCGCCCGGACCTCCAGCCCGGACCAGGTGCTCGGGCAGGCCGCCGCGCTCGATCCGATGGCGGAAGCCGAGCAGATCGCCGCCGCCGCGGCCGCCCATCCGCTCGGCACCGAAAAGAATCCGGTGCGGGTCGGAGGGCCCGAAGGCGCCCGCGCCTATATCGCCCGGCTTCGCTGCGGCGACGGTTCGAGCCCGCAAGTCGGAGCTCGAAGCTCCGGGGGAGTCGGCGCCTACGGCACCCTGACCGAGCGCTACCCGCTCGACTGCGGCGCCGCCGCCCCGGGGCGGGTCGCGCTCGCCTTCGATTTCTACCATGAGGAGCATGTCGAGACCCGGCCGGCTCCCGGCTTCGCCCTCGCACGCTGACCGGGGCCCGAGGTGACCTCGTCATTGCGAGGAGCGAAGCGACGAAGCAATCCGGTGGGCGTCCGAGGCATCACTGGATTGCTTCGCTTCGCTCGCAATGACGGCTAAGACGCGATGATTCGAACCTGGCTTCGGCGCCTCGGCAGCCTCCTCCTCTTCCTCCTCGTCGCCCTGTGCTTCGCCCCGTCGCTGATCCCGCCCTTCCTCGACCGAATCTATTATGAGGGCCCCCGCTCCGATCATTTCGACGGCGAGCGGTTCTTCAACCCCGGCCCGGCGCCTCGAAGCGGCGCTCACGGCGGGCCCGCCCGGTTCCTGAACCGCTTCGTCGGCTCGAACGACCGATCACAATGGCCAGTGCATGTGCCGGTCGCCGCGACCGTCCCTCCGCGCAGGGTCGAGGGCGGGGAGATGCTCGTCACCTGGATCGGCCACGCCACGGTGCTCGTCCAGACCCAGGGCCTCAACATCCTCACCGACCCGATCTGGTCCGAACGGGCCTCGCCCTTCTCGTTCGCCGGCCCGAAGCGGGTCCGGGCGCCTGGAGTCCGCTTCCAGGATCTGCCGAAGATCGACCTCGTCCTCGTCAGCCACAACCATTACGACCATATGGACCTGCCGACCTTGAAGCGGTTGCGGGAGCGGGACCGGCCGCTGATCGTCACCAGCCTGGGCAACGACTCGATCATCGGCCGCGCGGATGGCGTGGCCGCCCTTGACTGGAACGAGGCGTTTCCCATTTACAGCCCCGGCTGCACTGCGGCCATGCGGTGCAAGGCACTCGGCCAGGTGATCGTGAGCCGCAACCACCATTGGGGCTCGCGCTGGGGCACCGACCGAAACCGCGCCCTCTGGTCCGCCTTCACCGTCACCCTCCCGGGGGGCAACCTCTTCTTCGCCGGCGACACCGGCTATGGCGACGGCAGTTGGGCCGACGAGGCCGCGCGCCGGGGTCCGATCCGCCTCGCCATCCTTCCGGTCGGCGCCTACGAGCCCCGCGACATCATGCAGAACAACCATGTCGACCCGGAAGAGGCCGTGCGCCTGTTCGAGAAGCTGAAGGCCCGAACGGCGCTCGGAATGCACTGGGGCACCTTCCAGCTCACCTTCGAAAGCATCGACGACCCGCCCAGGCGCCTGGCGGCGGCGCGGCGCGCGCGGGGAATCGCCGACGAGCGCTTTGTGACGACCGAGGTGGGACGAAGCTTCCGGGTCCCTTGATCCTCCCCAAGCTGCTT
>DASVUW010000380.1:0-1877 GCA_036386845.1 Allosphingosinicella sp.
TCCTAGATCAATCGATCCAGGATGGGGATCAGCGGCTCGTCGGCGGGCGGCATCGGCAGGGCCGCCATCTCGTCCGGCCGCGCCCATTTCAGAGCCTCGGCATCGAGGGGCCGCGGCTCGCCGCTCCATCGGCGGCACAGATAGAGGAGCAGAAGCATGTGCCGGCCGCCATTGTCGGCGCTCGCGAAGGCCGCGGGTGCAAGCGACTCGGTTTCGACGGCGATCCCGAGCTCCTCCTCGAGCTCGCGGACCAGCGCCGCTTCCGGCCGCTCCCCCGGTTCGACCTTGCCGCCGGGGAATTCCCAAAGCCCGGCCATGGCCCGGCCGGCCGAGCGCTTCTGAAGGAGGACTCGGCGCTCGTCGTCCACGAGCGCCGCGGCCACCACCGTGAGTGTCGGGATTTTTTGCAGATTCGTGGCCAGCGGAAGGACTCCGTTAACGCAACCCACTTATCCATGAGCGAAGTGGGCGAAATGCCGGATGTGGGAATAAGGCCGATGCGACTCTTCTTTGCAACAATCATCCGCGACACCAGGGCCGCGACCGCCGTCGAATATGGGCTGATCTGCGCGATGATCGTGCTGGCGATGGTCGCCGCCCTCAACTCGGTCGCCGGCAACACCATCACGATGTGGAACGGCGTGTCCGAGACCGTGACCAACTCGACCGGCTGAAGTCAAAAAAGCCGCTTCGCCGCTAACCTTTTCGAAACTTCCTTCGAATAATCAGACAGTGGCCGCCCAAATGGACAGGGGGGGCAGGAAGTGTGGACTTCCAAAGCTTTGGAACAGGAGACCGGAAATGAAATTCATTCGCAAGATGTTCAAGAACGAGAAGGGCGCCACCGCTATCGAGTACGGCCTGATCGCCGCCCTGATCGCCGTCGCCGCCATTGCCGCGATGCAGAGCATCGGCACCAATCTCGGCACGACCTTCAACTCGGTCGCCGACAACCTGACTTCGGCCTAATCGCCACAAGCGATTTAGGATGGGAGGCGGCGGAACCCGGGTTCCGCCGCCTCTTTCTTTGTGGGTCACGCCGGGCCGCGGGCGCCGTAGACCACGATCTTGACCTTCTCGCCCGGCCGCGGCGCCGCTCCGGCGCCAAGGCCGTTCAGGACCCGGAAGCGTTCCTCCCTGAGGTCCGAATAAGCCATTCGCGCCGCCAGGGTGGCGACCGAGTCGCGCGGGCCGACCGTCACGACGTCGATCACCCGCGGCCGAATCGCGGCCGCCTCCGCCGCTCCGATCCGGTTCAAGGAGCCGACCATGGCTTCGAACGGACCGAGGCCGCTGCCCGCCGGGGTGATCATCGCGAAATGATAAGCGGTGTCGGAATCCCAGCGATAGGCGACGACGCTGAGATCGACCTGGCCCGACTGGGTGGCGACCCGGGCCGTCGAGTAAGCGGCCGGGATCCCGTTGATGGTCGTCTGGCGCGGCTGGTCGTAGCCGATCTGGGATTGCTGGCCGGCGATCGACTGGAAGACCTGGGCGACATAGGCGCCGAGATCCCCTCCGAAGCGGCCGCCGCCGAACTGCGCCTGGCCGCTCTGCCCGACGATGCTGACGGCCCGTGCGCCGTTCTGCATGCCATAGCCCTCCGGCACCGAGAAGCGCAGCCTCAGGTCCGGATGGGTGAAGGTGCGACCGTCGATCACGCCCTGCCTCGGATCGTCCCCGACCATGATCCCGTCGATCCGGGCGAGGAAAGCGTCCCGGTTCCTGAGGCCCGAGCCTGCGCGGCCGGTAGCCTGCGCCGTCCTGGTGGCACGGCTGACCCGGTCGGCGCTGAGCGGGTGGCTTCGCGCCCAGCTGGGCGTCGAGCGCTCGTCGTTGCGGCCGACCGCCCTCGCTTCGAGCGACGTCGCGGCGCC
>DASVUW010000381.1:0-4096 GCA_036386845.1 Allosphingosinicella sp.
GATCGAAATCCAGCTGAAGCGGCTGCCGCACGGCGACGGCCTGCCCCTCCCCTCTTATACCAGCGAGCACGCCGCCGGCCTGGACGTGGTCGCAGCCGAAAGCCTGACGCTTGCGCCGGGTAGCCGCCATGCGGTTGCGACCGGCTTCGCGATCGCCATTCCCGATGGCTATGAGGTCCAGGTGAGGCCCCGCTCAGGGCTGGCACTGAAGCATGGCATCACTTGCCTCAACACGCCGGGCACCATCGACAGCGACTATCGCGGCGAGGTGAAGGTGATCCTGGCCAATCTCGGATCGGAGCCGTTCGAGGTCCGCCGCGGCGAGCGAATCGCGCAGCTGGTCCCCGCGCCGGTGATGCGCGCCGATTTCCGCGAGGTGGACGAGCTGGACTCGACCGACCGCGGCGCGGGCGGATTCGGCTCCACGGGGCGGTGACACTTAGCGACTATCAGCTCGACCGCTACGCCCGCCACATCGTCCTCAAGGAGATTGGCGGCGAGGGCCAGCGCAGGCTGCTCGCTGCTCGGGTAGTCCTGGTCGGTGCCGGCGGAATCGGCTGCCCGGCCCTCCAGTATCTCGCGGCGGCGGGGGTCGGCAGCCTGACGGTGATCGACGACGATTCCGTCTCGCTCGACAATCTCCAGCGCCAGATCCTGTTCGGGATCGGAGACGTCGGCCGGCCCAAGGTCGAAGCCGCAGGGGACGCGGTGGCTCGGCTCAACCCCGACTGCGCCTTCGAAGGCCTGCGGGAGCGGCTGACTGACGCCAATGCCGCCCGCCTGCTGACGGGCGCATCGGTGGTGCTCGACGGGAGCGACAATTTCGCCACCCGGCTCGTCGTTTCCGATACCTGCACCGCGCTTCGAATTCCGCTCGTCTCCGCCGCGATCGGGATGTTCCAGGTCCAGGTCGGCACCTGGCGCGGCTGGGAGGGAGGACGGCCCTGCTATCGCTGTTTCGTCGGGGACGCGTTCGATTCGGACGATTGCGACAATTGCGCGGACCTGGGCGTGCTCGGAGCGGCTGCGGGGATTGCCGGAAGCTGGGCGGCCATGGAGGCGGTCCGGCAGGTGGTCGGCTTTGGCGACGAGGCGGCGGGCAAGGTCCATGTCTTCGACGGCCTCAAGCCGTCGATGCGGACTTTGAAGATCGCCAAGGACCCAGGCTGCCGGACCTGCGGGGTTTAACCTCTCCTCGTCAGCTCAAGCGGGGAGCTGACCCAGCGCGTCGCGCAATTGCAAAAAGGCGAGGACGAACAGGCCGCTCCCCAGCACCAGGTCGAAGCCGCGCAGCGGCCGAAGCCGGTCGCCTCGGGGACGATGGAAGGTGAGGTCGAACATCGTCGCAAGCACGATCCAGGCGCCGGCGAGGCCGGCGAGGATCGAGAGCAGCACGAGCGGCCAGAACAGCGCCTCGTACCAGCCGAGGAGCGCCCACAAAGCCAGCGCGAGCAGCTCCGCCGTGACAGCGAGACCGACAAGTCCCCATGGACGCCGCATCAGCCCTTCTTCTTCGGCGCCGCCTTCTTGGCCGGCGCTTTCTTCGCCGGCGCTTTCTTCGCGGCGGGCTTGCGCCCCCTGCCCTTCTTGGCCGGCGGGCCCTTGGCGGCGCGCTCGTCGATCAGCTGGGCGGCTTCCTCCAGCGTGAGCTCGTCCGGGGCGAGCGACTTGGGCAAGGTGGCGTTGGTGGTTCCATCGGTGACGTAGGGGCCGAACCGGCCTTCCATCAGCCGGATCTCGAGCTCGGTCCGCGGATGGGCTCCGAGCACCTTGAGCGGCTCGCGCGAACCCCTCGCCCGGCCGCCGCCGGCCGCGGCTTCGGCGAGCTTGACCACGGCCGCGTTCATCCCGGTCTCGAACACCTCGGCGGTGGAGCCGAGCTTCGCATATTTGCCGTCATGGGCAAGATAGGGGCCGTAGCGGCCGAGCGAGGCCGTGATCGGGTTGCCGCTTTCCGGATGCGCTCCGACGGTCCTCGGCAGCGACAGGAGCCGGACGGCGAGGTCCAGGTCGAGCTCGCCGGCGTCCTTGGGAATGGAAGCCCGCTTCGCCTCTTTGCCCTCGCCCATCTCGATATAGGGCCCGAACCGGCCGGTCTTGCGCGAGATGTCCTGGCCGGTTTGCGGATGCTGGCCGAGAATCTCGGGCCCGGAATCCGCCGCGCCTTCCTCGCCCCCCTGGCCGAAGCGGCGGGTGAACTTGCAGCCGGGATAGTTGGAGCAGGCGACGAAGGCTCCGAAGCGGCCGCCGCGGAGCGCAAGCCGCCCTTCGCCGCAGGCGGGGCAAAGGCGGGCGTCGCTTCCGTCCTCCTTGTCGGGGAACAGCCAGGGGGAGAGGAAATCGTCGAGCGCAGCGGTGATCGCCGAGGGCTGCTGCTCCATGATCTCGGCGGTCTTGGGCTTGAAGTCCTTCCAGAAGGCTTCGAGCACGGCCTGCCACTGCGCCCGGCCGCCGGAGATGTCGTCGAGCTCATCCTCGAGATGGGCGGTGAAGTCGAACGAGACGTAGCGCTCGAAGAAGCGCTCGAGGAAGGCGGTCAGGAGCCGGCCGCTCTCCTGAGGGATGAAGCGGTTCTTCTCGAGCTCGACATAACCCCGGTCCTTCAGCGTCTGGAGGGTCGCCGCGTAGGTCGACGGCCGGCCGATCCCGAGCTCCTCCATCTTCTTGACCAGGCTCGCCTCGGAGTAGCGGGGTGGAGGCTGGGTGAAATGCTGCTCGGCCGTGACCTTCTTCTTCGCCGGAGCGTCGCCCTCGCGAAGGCGCGGCAGACGGCGGGACTCGTCGTCCTCCGGGTCGTCGCGGCCTTCCTCGTAAAGGGCGAGGAAGCCGGGGAAGAGGACGACCTGGCCGGTTGCCCGGAGGCCGGTCTGGCCGGTTCCGTCGGTGAGCTCGGCGGTGGTCCGCTCCAGCCGCGCCGAGGCCATCTGGCTGGCAAGGGCGCGCTTCCAGATCAGCTCGTAAAGCCGGCCATGGTCGCCCGATCCGGCACGGTCCCGGCCGAAATCGGTGGGGCGGATCGCCTCATGGGCTTCCTGGGCGTTCTTGGCCTTGGTCTCGTAGTGACGCGGCTTGTCCGGCACGTAGCCGGCGTCGAACCGGTCCGCGACCGCGCGTCGGGCGGCGGAGACGGCTTCGGGGGCCATCTGGACTCCGTCGGTGCGCATGTAGGTGATCGAGCCGTCCTCGTAGAGCGCCTGGGCGATCCGCATGGTGTGGCTGGCGGCGAAGCCCAGTTTGCGCGCCGCCTCCTGCTGGAGGGTCGAGGTGGTGAAGGGCGGCGGCGGATTGCGGCTGAGCGGCTTGGTCTCGACCGAGGCGACCGAGAAGCGCCCGGCCTCGACGGCAGCCCTGGCGGCCTCGGCCGTACGCTGGTCTCCGATCGAGAGACGGTCGAGCTTCTCGCCCTTGAAGCGGACCAGTCGGGCGAGGAATTCCTGCCCGTCCGATTCCATGAGCGCCGCGACGCTCCAATATTCCTGGGCCCGGAACAGCTCGATCTCGCGTTCCCGGTCGACGACGAGCCGGAGCGCGACCGACTGCACCCGTCCGGCGGACTTCGCTCCGGGCAGCTTGCGCCAGAGCACCGGCGAGAGTGTGAAGCCAACCAGGTAATCGAGAGCGCGGCGGGCGCGGTAGGCGTCGATCAGGTCCTCGTCGAGGGCTCGGGGATGCTTCATCGCCTCCGTGACCGTCGCCTTGGTGATGGCGTTGAACGTGACCCGTTCGACGTCGGCCGGAAGCGCCTTGCGCTTCCTCAGCACCTCCTGGACGTGCCAGCTGATCGCCTCTCCTTCCCGGTCCGGATCGGTCGCGAGGATCAGGGTGTCGGCCTTCTTCGCCTCGTCCGTGATCGCCTTCAGCTGCCGCGCCTTGTCCGCATAGGTCTCCCACTCCATCGCGAAGCCGGCCTCCGGATCCACCGACCCGTCCTTGGGCGGCAGATCGCGCACATGCCCGTAGGAGGCGAGCACCCGGTACCCGGTGCCGAGATATTTCTCGATGGTTTTCGCCTTGGCGGGCGATTCGACGACGACAAGCTTCATGGGGATCCTTCACGCGTACGCGTATAGGGTGGGGACCCCGTAGGAGCTGCGTC
>DASVUW010000382.1:0-4132 GCA_036386845.1 Allosphingosinicella sp.
GAGATAGGCCGGGTGCTTGGTCCAGGCGTAGGGGCCGTTGGTGATGATCCCGCGGTGGGTGAGGTTGGAGAAGCGGATCCCGAAGACGACCGTGGCCCAGGCGTAGATCGCGGTCAGCGACACCATCAAAAAGTCGACGAAGGTCATCAGCAGCGGGTAGCCGTCGAGCCAGTAGTTCCAGCCGCCCTCGCCCATCGTGCCGGGATGGTAGTCGAGCGGGCCGCCCGGCCCCATCAGGACGAAGGGCGGGTAGCAGATCAGAGCCGCGGTCCAGCCCGCGGCATAGGGATTGGCCGAGCGGATATGGGCGTCGAGCGGCTTCATCGTCAAAGCGTAGCCTACGGTCGCGAACACCGTGTCGATCATGAACATGAAGGTGATCAGCCACCGCGTCAGGGTGACCAGGTTCTCGGTGATCTCGTCGCCCGTGGGCATCACCGTCCCGCTCCAGTTGCCGGGCACGATCGCGATCATGAAGGCCATGAAGAAACCTTTGACGGTCCATTGGCGAAGATGCTCGTAGACCATCTCGCGTTCGACCAGGCTCGATTTGCCGATCACCAGCTGGCCGAAATGCCAGGCCCCGTCGCGCGGCTCGACGAGCCGTCGATCGAGCCAGATGACATAGGGAATCGAAAGCGCGAGGAGCGGCCCGGCGGCGAAGCCGAGCACCTCCATCGAGAACAGGTACATTCCGCCCCAATACCAGCGGCCGACGCAGTAGAGGAATCCGATTCCCGCCCAGGTCGCCCAGAGTCCGGCGATCTTGACGAGGCTGAAATCGAGCGCTTCCGAAAGGGACCGCGGTGGCCCCTGCCAGTCGATTCCGGTCGATGGCCGGCGGTGGACCTTGTCGACGAGAAGCGACCAGAGCACCATCGGGACCCCGCAGGCGAGAAGCGCGAGAAGCGCCCCGATTTTATCGGAAAGGCCGAAGGTGCGGGCGATCGCCACCCAGGCGAACAGCCCTGCGAGGCCGGCGAGGCCCACTCCCGTGCTGACCGCGGAGCGGGGGCGCGGATCGTGCCGCGCCTGGGGTTCGATCTCGGCCTCTTCGTTCATCGCACCGGGCTTAGGCCGGAAATGGTAAGCAAGAGGTGAACGTTTCCGCCGATCCGCCCGGATGGCTGACCGGTCCACTGCGCCCTCCCCGTCGTTGCGGCGAAAGCCGGAATCCATGAACACCGCCGCCGGGAGCTCCAACGGTCCGTGTTCATGGATGCCGGACCAAGTCCGGCATGACGAGGTCGAAGACGACGGATTGCTCCATTATGGCGGCAATCCCGCTCCTGCCCGTAAGAGGTTCTTAAACGTCTGGCGCGCTATGCCCTTTCGCTGGCGGGCAAGTGGGGCTTGCCCGCCGGGGGGCGATGGCCGGGAGGGACGATGCTGTCGAACGAATGCCATGAGGAGACGACTTTCTCCTTCTCGAGCCGGGCGCCGCAGCCGCCCGAGCGTCGGCGCGCGACCCGGCACCTGACCATCCTTCGGGTGGGGGCCCTGGTCGGTCCGAACGGCCGCGAGCTCTGCCTCATCCGCAACATCTCGGCTGGCGGCCTGATGGCCCATGTCTACTCCAACCACGCCTTGGGCTCCGCGGTGGCGATCGAGCTGAAGAGCAACCAGCCGGTCGCGGGAACCGTCGTGTGGGCCGACCAGTCGAACCTCGGAATCGAGTTCGACGTGCCGATCGACGTCGAGGAGATGCTGTCCAGCCACTCGGCCCTCGAGACGGGGTGGCGGCCTCGCCTGCCGCGCGTCGAGGTCGACCGGCTTGCGACGCTGCGTTGCGGCTCGCGGCTCTACGGGGTCAACACCCGCGACATCAGCCAGGGCGGGGTGAAGGTCGAAACCGACCAGCCGTTCGAGGTCGGCCGCGAGATCGTCCTCACCATGGAGCGGTTCCGGCCGGTGGCCGGAGTGGTGCGCTGGTGCCAAAGCGGACTCGCGGGGATCGCCTTCAACCACCTCATCCCCTTTCACGAGCTGATGGAATGGCTCCGCCCCGAGGCCGCGGCGAAGCGCTGACCTCCGTCATTCCGGCGAAGGCCGGAATCCATGAACACGGACCTTTTCGGCCGAATCCTCGCGCCCAGGGTTCAGGCTCGCGGATCAAGTCCGGCATGACGCTCCGTTGACAGCCCCCGCCCCTTTCGCCAATGGGTCGCCCTCCCCAACTGGGTGCCTCCTGGACAGGTGGCCGAGTGGTTAAAGGCAGCAGACTGTAAATCTGCCCGGGTTTCCCGTACGCTGGTTCGAATCCAGCCCTGTCCACCACCCTGCTTCGCTGAAGCTTCGCAGGGCAGGCCCTTCGCGCATGAGGCTCGAGCGCGGTGTATTACGTCTATCTTCTGGAGGGCCGCGACGGAGCGCGCTACGTTGGGTGCACCGCGGACCTGAAGCAGCGGCTGAACCAGCACAACGCCGGCGAGTCGCCTCACACGAGCAAATTCCGACCGTGGAAGGTCGCCGCCTACATCGCTCTTCCGACGGAGGCGCAGGCGGTCGCTTTCGAGAAATATCTCAAACAGGGCTCGGGCCATGCCTTCGCCGCTCGTCACTTCTGGACACGGCGCAACGATTGAGGCACAGGATCACGCGCATTGCTGAAGCAGCAGGGGCCTGCCCTGCGTAGCCTTGGCAAAGCAGGGCGGGTGTAGCTCAATGGTAGAGCAGAAGCCTTCCAAGCTTACGACGAGGGTTCGATTCCCTTCACCCGCTCCACTTCAGGACCATCCGGGGGATGGTCATGAAGTGGAGCGCACGCGAAGCCGCAGGCGCAGCGGGGCGACACTTCAGGACCATCCGGGGGATGGTCGTGAAGTGGGGAGCGCACGCGCAGCGGGGCGACAGCGCCCTTCAGCCTCCCAGCCGTTTCGCCCGGGCGACCAGATAGGCGTGCAGCGCGTCGATCTCCGAATCGGTCAAATGGCTGAAATCGTCCTTCGCCACCGCCGTCATCAGCCCCAGGTCCCGGCCGGTGGGCGGACGGCCGGTGCGCATCAGCGTCCTGAACTGAGCCGCATCGTAACCCGCGGCGACCCGCAGGTCCGGCGCCTTCTGGTCCGGTCCGGCGGTTGCGCCCATGAGTGCGGGTCCGTGGCATTCCGAGCACGCGGCCGCGGTGAGATGGCGGGCCGGTTCGTGCTCGGCACCCAGTCCGATCGGAGCCTGGGTGCGATATTCGGCGACGACCTGGGGCGCCGGCCGGAACGCGCCGATCACCAGGCCGATCCGGCCGAGCGGCCCGGCGGTGAGCCCCCTGGTCTGGGCCTCCGATCGAGGAAGGGTCCTGATCCATGCAACCAGGGATGCGGTCTCCCGGTCCGTGAGTCGCGAATATTGCGGCGAGGGCATGATGAAGAGCGCCCTCCCGTCATGCCCGATGCCCTGGCGGATCCCCGCGGCGAGCTGCTGGTCGCTGGCCTTTGCGGCGACCTCGGTGATGTTGGGCGCGAAGACCTTCGCGACTCCGGGCGCGTCGAACATCAGCTTGCCCTTCAGCCCCTCCCCGTGACAGCTGAGGCAGCCGAGCACCCTTCCAAGCCGCGGCGCCTCGGCCATTTCGGCCGCGCTCACCGACGGCAGCGCCTCGACGGCAGCCGAATAGCCGCGGCGAAGGATGGTCTCCGACCAGATGAATATGACGATCGCGGCGACGATCAGAAGCGCGACCAATGCCCCGAGGCCGATCCCGGCCCACCGCAACGCTTTCCTCATTGGCGACTCCCCCGAACCCCGGCACATTGGTCTCATGAACGAGAGTGTCGGACAAGGGGCAGGTCAATGAAACGGTTCCGTCTTCTCCTGCTCGCAGTCTCGCTCGCCGGATGCACTGCGGAGGTTCGGGAGACGGACCTCCTTCGCCCGCTTCCCGGCGGAGCGCTCTCCGCCGAGGCGGTCGCCGCCGCGGCGCCGGCTTTTACCCTCGCCGAGCACCGGATCGCCGGCGCCGGCGGGGATCGGCTCTATGCGGCCCACCTCCGTCAGCCGGGCGCCCGGGCGACGATCCTCTATTTCGGAGGCAATGGCTATCTCGTCGGCCGCTGGGGCGCCTGGTCGGCGAGCGTCTTCGCTCCCCTCGGAGTCGACTTGATCCTGGTCGACCATCGCGGCTTCGGGCTCAGCGAAG
>DASVUW010000383.1:0-7661 GCA_036386845.1 Allosphingosinicella sp.
TCCCTTTCAGGGAGGGGAGGCGTTAAGGCAAAGCGTCAAAATCAGGAGGCCCACTTGGATCGCCGCACCTTCATCGCCTCGTCGGGGGCAGCCGCCCTTGCCGCTACCCTGCCCGCCGCCGCGCTCGCCCAGCCTCGCGCCGGCTCGGGCGACGCCGCGCTCAACGCCCTGTTCGAGCGGATCTTCCAGCAGCAGGTGCAGCGCTCGCCCGAGCTCGCGACCTCGCTCGGCCTCGACAAGGAGGCCAATGCCGGGCTGAAGGGCCGGCTCGCCCCGCGCACCCTTGCCGAGCGCGCGAGAATCCTGGCCCAGACCAGGGAGGCCCTGGGCGAACTGGCGGCGGTGGATCGCCGGTCGCTGTCGCCGGCGGCGAAGCTCAATCTGGAAGTCGTCACCTATTCGCTGACCAACCAGACGACGGCCCCGCAGCGTTTCGGGCTGGACAGCGCGATCCGGCCCTATCGGATCTTCCAGCAGGGCGGCGCCTATTTCTCGGTGCCCGATTTCCTCAACACCGCCCACACGATCGCCACGAAGGACGATGCCGAGGCCTATCTGTCGAGGCTCGAGGCGTTCGCGGTCGCGCTCGACCAGGACAGCGCGATGCAGCGGATCGAGGCTTCGCGCGGTTATGTCGCCCCGGCCTGGTCGCTGGACCTGACGCTCGGGCAGATGGCCAAGCTTCGCGAGCAAAAGGCCGACGACAGCAGCATCGTCCAGTCGCTGGTGCGGCGCGCGAAGGCCAGGGATATCGACGGGCGCTGGGAGCGGCGGGCGTCGAGGATCGTCGAGGAGCGAATCTATCCGGCGCTGGACCGGCAGATGGCCCTGGTCCGCGAGCTCAAGCCGGCGAGCCAGCCGGGGGACGGAGTCTGGCGGGTGCCGCACGGAGACGAGATCTACGCGGTCGCGCTCGAGCAGGCGACGACGACCCGCTTCACGCCCGCCGAGGTCCACAAGATGGGCCTTCAGCAGGTGGCTCAGATCAGCGCCGAGCTCGACAGGATACTGAAGGGCCAGGGCTTCACCCGCGGAAGCGTCGGCGAGCGGCTTGCCGCCCTCAACGTCACGCCCTCGCAGGTCTATCCGAATACGGACGAGGGCCGGGCGGAGCTCATCGCCGGCCTGAACGAGAGCGCCAAGGCGATGGACGCGCGGCTTCCGGCGGCCTTCGCCACCCTGCCGGGGGCGCCGCTCGAGATCCGGCGGGTTCCGCCGGAAATCCAGGACGGAGCCTCCAACGGCTATTACAACCGCGCCTCGCTGGACGGCTCGAGGCCGGCCATCTACTTCATCAACCTCAAGGACACCGGCGACTGGCCGAAATATTCGCTTCCGGCGCTCACCTATCACGAGGGCAATCCGGGCCATCACCTCCAGATCGGCCTCGCCCAGGAATCGAAGGACATCCCGACCCTGAGGAAGGTGGGCGGGTTCAGCGCCTATAGCGAGGGCTGGGCGCTTTATGCCGAGCAGCTCGCCGACGAGCTCGGCGCCTATTCCACGCCGCTCGAGCGGGCCGGCTACCTCCAGTCCTTCCTGTTCCGGGCCGCCCGGCTGGTCGTCGACACGGGCCTCCATTCGCAGAAATGGAGCCGGGAAAAGGCGACCGACTATCTCGTCGCGACGACGGGCTTCGCCCGCCCGAGATCGCAGCGCGAGGTCGAGCGCTACTGCACCCAGGCGGGGCAGGCGTGCAGCTACAAGGTCGGGCACATGGCGTGGAGCCGGGCCCGCGAGGAAGCGAAGCGGACTCTCGGACGCCGGTTCGACCTCAAGCAGTTCCACGAGGTCCTGAAGGACGGGGCGATGCCGCTCACCATCCTGGAGCGGCGGATACGGGAGCGGACGGCGGCGAGGGTTTGACCGTCACCCCAGCGAAGGCTGGGGTCCCGTGGGGTGAAAGGCTCCGGTGCTTTTCACCCGCCGGGGCCCCAGCCTTCGCTGGGGCGACGAGTTTACGAAACGCTGAGCAGGGGCACCAGCTCGGACATGTCGTCCTTGTCCTCGCCCTTCTTCACCTTCTTGACGGCCGTGTGGTCAATCCAGGCGTCGCTCTTCGGCCCGGGCTCGGGCTTCTCGAAGGCGGCGGGGATGGCGGCCGCCTGGTAGCTCAGGGTCAGCACCAGCAGGCTCATCGAGAGCGAGGCGAAGAAGGCGCGGGCGGGGTGCATGTTCGTCGTCGTCCTTTGGCGTGACCGGAAGATCGGATGCGGCTCCGGCCAGCAAGGCGGAGGGGGCAAAACGCCGCCGACCGGAGCCGCATCGCCTTTCTGGCGGCGGCCGGTGTCGCGCCCATGTCGCGGGCGCCTCAATTTGGTGTCAATGGTGTCGGGGGGGGGGAGGCCGAAGGAGGGGGGCGTCATCCCGGCGAAGGCCGGATCCATGAACACAGCCGTCAGCGGCTATGTTTCGGAGTTCCGTGTTCATGGGTTCCGGCCTTCGCCGGAATGACGGACGGGTAATGCCTAGGCCAGCGAGCGCTCCAGCAGCTCTTCCGCGCTTAGGCCGAGTCGGCGGATCTGGGCCGCGATCTCGGGCCAGCGATGGTTGAGGAAATCGTCGCGGCCCGCCTTGCGCAGGCGATCGGTGGCGCCCTCGGCGACGAACATGCCCACCCCGCGCCGGACCAGAACCAGGCCCTCGTCCTGGAAGCTCTGATAGGCCTTGGCGACGGTCAGCGGATTGGCGCCGAACTCGGCGGCGAGGCTGCGCACCGACGGCAGAGCATCGCCGTCGCCGACCCGGCCCTCGAGGATCATCGCGCCGATATTGTCGCGCAGGCGGAGATAGACTGGACGTTCTTCGGACACGGCGCTATAGTGAGCTAATACAGTGCTGCAGTCAATACGCTTGTCCTCCCTGCCGGCGAAGCCGGTGGGGAGGGGGACCACACGAAGTGTGGTGGAGGGGTAGGTGACGCAAGCTTTCGCCGTCCCGCACCTGATTCTCCGAGTGCGGTGCCAGTTACCCCTCCACCATGCTTCGCATGGTCCCCCTCCCCATCTGGCGATGGGGAGGACGAGGTTTCACCAGTCCCGAACCACCTGCTCGAGCACCGGCCTCGGCCGTTCCTCGAGCTCGACGCAGCCCGTGCCCAGGAAGAAGAAGCCGGCGACCCGCTCCGGCGTCCGTCCGCCGAGCGCTTCGAGCACCGCCGGCGAGTAGGCCGCCCACCCCGTCACCCAGCCGCCGCCGAAGCCCAGCGCCGAGGCGGCGTGGAGGAGGTTCATGGCGACGGCGCCGCAGGATAGCTCCTGCTCGAAGACCGGGATCTTGTGGCCCTGGAGCGGGCTTGAAAGGAGCACGATGAGCTCGGGCGCCTGGGTCGCGAAACGCTGCACGGCCTCGATCTCGAGCCGCGCCGGCGGATCCGACTTGCCGGCGCGGTAGGCGGCCTGGAGCATCTCGGCGAAGGCGGAGCGGCGCTCACGCGCGACATGGACGAAGCGCCACGGGAAGAGCTTGCCGTGGTCGGGCGTTCGGGCCGCGATCTCCAATATCCGGCGAAGCTGGGCCGGGTCGGGGCCGGGCTCCACCAGGTCGCGCGGCCGGCAGGAACGCCGGCTGGCGAGGTAGGCGAGGAGGGAGGAGCGGTCGTTGAACATCAGGCCGCCGCGCTAGCAGTCCCGCCGGAGTGCAACAATCGGCTTCACAGATGAGTTTTGGCCGCTAGGGTGCACGCCCTGTCAGCAGCCAGAGGGCGAGGAGTAAGCCGCCGTGGGATTCAAACCTGTCTCCGCCTGGGCCGAGGGCGACTGGATCGCCGCCACCGCCCTGCTCCTGCTCGCCGGATTCCTGACGGCGGGCGCACTGATCGCCGCCGGCAAGAAGCCGGAATTCGCGGGCCATCCCAAGGGCCTGTACATGCTGTTCTTCGCCGAGATGTGGGAGCGCTTCTCCTTCTACGGCATGCGGGCGCTGCTGATCTTCTACCTCGTCCAGCATTGGGCATTCGCCGACGACAAGTCGAACCTGATCTACGGTTCCTACCTTTCGCTGGTCTACATCACGCCTGTGCTGGGCGGCTATGTCGCCGACCGCTATCTCGGCCAGCGCAGGGCGGTGGTGTTCGGCGGACTGCTGCTCGCGCTCGGCCACGGCTTCATGGCCTTCGAGGGGACGGGCGGTCAGGACGATCCGACGATCAACGTCTTCTGGCTCGCGCTGGCCCTGATCATCGTCGGCTCGGGTTTCCTCAAGGCCAACATCTCGGTGATGGTCGGCCAGCTCTACAGCCGGACCGACATCCGACGCGACCCGGCCTATACGATCTTCTACATGGGCATCAACGTCGGCGCGGCGATCGGAACGATCCTCGTCGGCTATCTCGGGCAGACGCTCGGATGGGGCTGGGGCTTCGGCCTCGCCGGAATCGGAATGCTCGTCGGACTGCTGGTCTTCATACTCGGCAAGAGCGCGCTGCGCGGCGCGGGCGAGGCGCCTGAGCCTCTGTCCAAGTCGCGCGAATATACGCTCTACGGAGTCGGACTCGCCGCCGTCGCGGTGATGTGGGGCCTCATCCAGTATCAGGACGTCATCCAGGGCCTGCTCATCGTCTCCGGAATCGCGCTGCTCGGCTACGTGCTCTTCCAGAGCTTCAAGCTTCCCAAGGAGCCGCGCGAGCGCATGTTCGCGATCCTGTTCCTCATCGCCCTCAACCCGCTTTTCTGGGGGCTGTTCGAGCAGGCGGGCGGATCGATGAACCTGTTCACCGACCGCTTCGTCGACCGCGGCGGAGTGCCCGCCTCGATCTTCCAGTCGATCAACCCGATCTACATCATCCTCCTCGCGCCGCTCTTCGCCGCTTTGTGGCAATGGCTAGGGACTAAGGGCCGGGAGCCTTCGGCGCCGGCCAAGTTCGGCCTCGCCCTTCTCCAGATGGGCCTCGCCAACCTGGCGCTGGTCTGGGGCGCCCAGGCGTTCGGAGTCGAGGCGATGACCCCGGTCATCCTAGTCTTCCTCTATTATCTCCTCGCGACCACCGCCGAGCTCTGCCTGTCGCCGGTCGGCCTTTCCGCCATGAACCGGCTCGCTCCCAGCTACCTCGCGTCGCTGATCATGGGCGCGTGGTTCTACATGACCGCGGTCGGCAACTTCCTCGCCGGAAAGATCGGCGAGGCGACGGGCGGCCATGACGGAGCGATGACCAAGCAGGGGCTGCTCGATATCTACGGGCTGTTCGGCTACATCTCGATCGGGGTCGCGGTGGTGGTGCTTCTGCTCAGCCCGATCGTGAAGCGCTGGATGCACCTCGACACGCTCGAGGACGACAAGGAGCTCGCCGGCTACAAGGAGGTCGGAGGCGATCACGGCCAGGATCCCGGCCTGTTCCCGCACCGCGAAACCAAGCCCGAAACCAAAGAGACCTGACGAAAAGGAACTCGATGCGCCTGAGCCTCTGTGCGGCCGTTTTCTCGACCGCTTTGCTTTCCGCCTGTACCCACAACGAGAAGCCGCAGACCGCGTCCGCCCAGGCGCCGCGGACTCCGCCCAAGAGCTATTCGAGGGACCCATTCCCCTCGACCTACAAGCGCTATCCGGGGCCGGCGACCGCGATCACCGGAGCGACCGTGTTCGACGGCGAGGGCGGGCGGATCGAGAACGGCACGGTGGTGCTGGCCGACGGGGTGGTGCAGGCGATCGGCGGGCCGGACACGGCCATCCCCGCCGGAGCGACCCGGATCGATGCCGCCGGCAAGTGGGTGACCCCCGGGATCATCGACATCCACAGCCATCTCGGCGACTATCCCAGCCCCTCGGTCGAAGCGCACCAGGACGGCAACGAGGTGACCAGCCCGGTCCGCCCGGAAGTATGGGCGGAGCATAGCGTCTGGCCGCAGGATCCGGGCTTCAGCCGCGCCCTGGTCAACGGCGGCGTGACCAGCCTCCACGTCCTTCCCGGCTCGGCCAACCTGTTCGGCGGCCGCGGGGTCACTTTGAAGAACGTCTACGGCCGGACGATGCAGCAGATGAAGTTCCCGGGCGCCCCTTATTCGCTGAAGATGGCGTGCGGCGAGAATCCGAAGCGGGTCTATGGCGGCCGCAACCAGATGCCCGGAAGCCGGATGGCGAACGTCGCCCTTATGCGGCAGACCTGGGCGAGGGGCGCCGAATACAAGCGCAAGTGGGACAATTACGAGCGCAACGGCGGCGAGATGCCCGGCCGCGACCTCGCCATGGACACGCTGCGTGGAGTGCTGGCCGGCGAGATCACGGTCCAGAACCATTGCTACCGCGCCGACGAGATGGCCAATATCATGGATATGGCGAGGGAGTTCGGCTACAAGGTCGCGAGCTTCCACCATGCCGTCGAGAGCTACAAGATCGCCGATCTGCTGAAGGCGCACGGCGCCTGCTCGGCGATGTGGGCCGACTGGTACGGCTTCAAGATGGAAGCCTATGACGGGATCCAGGAGAATATCCCGCTGGTCCACAATGCCGGGGCCTGCGCGATCGTCCATTCCGACGACGCCAACGGAATCCAGAGGCTCTACCAGGAAGCCGCCAAGGCGCTGGCGAATGGCCGGCGGATGGGGATCCAGATATCGGACGAGGTCGCCTGGACCTGGCTCGCCATCAACCCGGCCAAGGCGCTCGGGATCGCCGAAAAGACGGGCAGCCTTCGCCCCGGCAAGATGGCCGACGTGGTGCTCTGGAACGGCCATCCGTTCAGCGTCTACACGCGGCCGGACCGGGTCTGGGTCGACGGCGCCCTGATGTACGACAGCAGCGATCCGGGACGGCGGCCGGTCAGCGATTTCGAGCTCGGCCAGCCGGGCGAAGGGGATGTGAAGTGAAAGGCTCGAGCATTCTCCCCTCCCTGGAAGGGAGGGGCCGGGGGTGGGTGGCGAGGCGCAGCCTCGCTTCCGGCGCTGGCGCCTCCGAACTCGCCCTCGCCGGCATCGAGCCGGCTCGGTCGAACCCACCCCTCGATCCCCTCCCTTCCAGGGAGGGGCGGAGCCCTGCATTGACCCGCCTGTTCAAATCCCTGCTTCTTGGCGCCTCGCTCTTCGCCGCGCCCGCCTTCGCCCAGACCGTCGCGATCACCGGCGGCACGGTGGCGCTCGGCGACGGCTCGGAGCCGATCGAGGGCGGCACGGTCGTCATCCAGAACGGGCGGATCACCGCCGCCGGGCGCAACGTCGCGGTGCCGGCCGGCGCTCAAAGGGTCGACGCGACCGGCAAATGGGTCACTCCGGGCCTGATCGCCGGCTTCTCCCGTGTCGGGCTGGTCGAAGTGGACGCGGTCAATTCGACCAACGACGTCTCGGCCTCCAACTCGCCGTTCAGCGCCGCCATCGACGTCGTGCCGGCGATCAACCCGAGAGCTCTGGCGATCCAGGTCAACCGCGCCGGCGGGATCACCCGGGCCATCGTCGCTCCGGGGACGGCGAAGAGCATCTTTGCCGGCCAGGGCGCGGTGATCGATCTCGGCAACGACATGGAGCCGGTGACGAGGGCGCGGGCCTTCCAGTTCGTCGAATTGGGAGAGACCGGCGCCGACGAGGCGGGCGGAAGCCGCGCCGCCGCGCATGTCCTCTTCCGCAACGCCCTGAGGGAGGCGCGCGACCTCGGAGGCCGCTCGACGGCTCCGATCTCGGGCGGGGGCGGGGCGCGCGAGCCCCGGGCCAACGACCAGCGCGACTTCCCGCTCGAGG
>DASVUW010000384.1:0-7131 GCA_036386845.1 Allosphingosinicella sp.
ACTGCGCCTGAAGCTTGCACTGTAAATACTTGATCTTATTGCGCCGGAGGTCACGCCGACTCCGGCGGCATAGGCCTCGCCCCCGTCCTGGCCGATCGCCTGCAGGGTCGTCTTAGCCCTGAGGAAGCGAGGCGCCCAGTCGAGCTTGGGATAGAGGTTGCCGACGGCGCCGAGCATATCGCGCGCCCGACCGGGGAGCAGCCCCCTCACCCGCTCCTCGGCCGCGAACATCCGGTAGCGGCGATAGCCTGCGAAGGCCTCGTCGGCGCCGTCGCCCGAAAGCGCGACCTTGACCGATTCGCGCGCAAGCTCGCAGACCCGGTAGGTGGCGAGTGCGGAAGCGTCTGCGAAGGGTTCGTCGAAGGCGTCGGCGAGCGTGTCGATCAGCCCGAAATCGCCGGCTTCGACGATCCGGCTGCGGTGGTTCGTCGCGAATCGTTCGGCGACCAGGGCCGCCCATTTCGACTCGTCGTGATCGGCCTCGCTGAAGCCGATCGAGCAGGTCTGAACCGCCGAGCGGCTCGCCTCCGCCATGAGGGCGACCACCGCCGAGCTGTCGACTCCTCCGGAGAGGAAGGCCCCGAGCGGGACGTCGGCGACCATTCGGGAGCGCACCGCGGCCTGAAGGCGATCGACCAGCTCCTCCTCGAGCGCCCTGGCGGAGGCGCTCGACGGGTTGGAGAAATCCACGTCCCACCATTGCACCGGCTCAGGGACGGCCCGCCCCCGCCGGACCAGGAGATAATGGCCGGCCGCGAGCTTCCTCACGCCGTCCACCATGCAGGAATCGTCGGGGACGTAGCCGAGCGCCAGATAATCCTCGACCGCCCGGTGGCTCGGCGAGCGCCTGAGCAAGGGGTGGGCGAGGAGGCCCTTCAGCTCCGACGCGAAGACGAGGGCCTCGTCCGGCAAAGTCGCCCAGTAGAGCGGTTTCACCCCGAGCCGGTCGCGGGCGAGGAAGAGGCAGTCCTGGTCCCCGTCGTAGAGAGCGAAGGCGAACATGCCGTTGAACCGCGAGAGGCAGTCCGGACCCCATTGCCGCCATGCCGCCAGGATTACCTCGGTGTCGCTCTCGGTCCGGAATCGGTGGCCGAAGCCTTCCAGCTCCCCCCTCACCTCGCGGAAATTATAGATCTCGCCATTGTAGCTGAGCGCGAGAGCGCCGTCGGCGGAGCGCATCGGCTGGTCGCCGGTCGCGAGGTCGATGATCGACAGGCGCCTGTGCCCGAGACCGACTCCGGGGGCCGTCCATACCCCGCTCCCGTCCGGCCCGCGATGGGCGAGCACGTCCGCCATCGCCCTCACCCTCTTCGGGTCGACCGGCTTGGGGCTGGGCACATGGAAGAGGCCGGCGATTCCGCACATGGCTCAGTCCCCTGCCAGCCCGGCGGCCCGGTCCGCAAGGGGCGCGACCGGCCCGAGGTCCTTAAGGAAGGAATCGATCGCCGGGCGCGGGCTCAGCCCGTCGGCGGGCGCCTCCGCCGCGACCAGGACCGCCACCGCCCGCTGCGGCCCGCCGAGCAGCCGGACCTTGACCGTCTCGAGCTTGACCCGCGTCTTGCTGCCGGTGACGATGTCGCCGACGCGGTAGAAGCTCACCACCTCGCGCACCTTGCCTTGCGACCCGATCAGCTCCGCCTTGCCGTCCGGCGGGGCGGGTGAATCCCCGGTCCACGACCAGGCGCCGTCCTCGTCGGCCGCGCCCTGGCCGTAGCCGACCAGCTCGCGTCCCTCGCTCTGCCGGGCGAAGACGACGATGGCGAGATCGACCTGTTGGCCTTCCGGACTGCGGTAGCGGCCAAGCCGCACCCGGTCGGCGCCGGTATAATGGGGCTGCCATTCCGGTCCTGCGGGAAGCCGGGTCCAGCCGGGGACGTCGGGAAGCGGGCGGTCGGGAACGGCGCGGGTGCCGGCGGCCCCGACGGCGCCGGACCAGAAAGGGGCGACCGCGGCGAGGGCGACGGCCATCGCCGCCATCTGCGCCGCTCCGGCGGAGCGTCCGGGATCGGCTCCGGGGGCCTGGAGGTCGGCGGGATCGAACCAGCGCGCATTCGGCGACCGGTCGAAGAAGCGCCAGGCCGAAGCGGCGATGAGCGCGATGACGATCGCGAAGAAGACCCAGCCGTAGACGAGATGGTCGATCCCGACCGCGACCTCGTTGTCGGTCTTCCAGGCGATGTAGATGGTCCCGAACGCGCGCACTCCGTTGGCGAGGACCGAGACGGCGATGGCGAAGGCGACGAACGTCAGCCGGCGGCCCCAGGAGCGGAAGCACAGGTTGGCGGCAAGCGCCGACAGGGCCGTCATCGCGACCAGGAACCGGACTCCCGAACAGGCCTCCGCGACCCGGTAGAGCCCGCTCGGCGTGGAGATGAAGATGCCCTCGATATGGGCGGGGACCCCGGTCAGGGCGAGCAGGGCCATGCTCATCTTCGCGGTAAGGGTCTGGAGGGGCGGGACCAGTTGCTCGCCGAACGGAACCAGGAAGATGGCGTAGAAGATCGGGAAGGCGACCGCCCTGGACACCGTCTTGCCGAGGCAGGCGATGACGGCGCCCTGGAGCATCAGCACGAGGCCGAGATGGCGAAGCAAGGCGACGTTGCCCGCTTCGCCGATCAGCCAGGCCGCGCCTCCGGCCCCCGTCAGGACCAGCCCCGGCGCCCAGGCCCGAGGCGCGAGCGCCTTGAGGTCCGGAAGGCGCTGCCAGACGAGCCAGGCGATGATCGGAAGCACGAGCGCGCAATGGTTGAAGGTGACGCTGGTCCACCAGATCGTCGCCATGTCGGCCGCATCGCGAGCGAACAGCAGCAGGATGGCCGCCATGGCGCCGCCGAGCGCGACGAGGTGGCTTCGCCAGGCCCGCGCAAGCGGTTCGGCCCGGACGATGGGTAGTACCGCCGTCATGCCGCGGCCCGGCTCGGCGCGGGGGCGACGATGTCCGCAAGCGGCTCCAGCCGGGCCTCCCAGCGATAGACCTGCTCCATCCGGCGCCGGGCCGCCTGCCCCATGGCCGCCGCCCGCTCCGGATCGCCGAGCAGGCCCGCAATCGCCTCGGCCTGCGCCTCGGCCTCGCCGGCGACGATCAGGTGGCGGCCGGGCTCGGCCTCGATCCCCTCGAAGGCCGCGGGCGAGGCGACCACCGGCCTCGCCATCGCCATCGCCTCGAGCACCTTGTTCTGGATCCCCCGGGCGATCCTGAGCGGAGCCGCGACCACGTCGGCCGCGGCGAGCCAGGAGCGCACGTCGGGGACCGACCCGGTGACGATCGTCCTTGCGCCGGCGAGGCGGAGCACCGCCTCGGTCGGCTTCCGACCGACGATGGCGAAGCGCGCTTTTGGAAGCATCGGCATCACCTCTCCGGCGAACCAGCGCACCGCGTCGACATTGGGCGCGTAATCCATCTGCCCGGTGAAGACGATGAGGGGCGCGTCGCCGGGTGTTAGCCCCTCCCCTTCAGGGGAGGGGTTGGGGTCGGGGCTGTCTGCTCGCCTCACCGCCGGCGGCAAACATTCTTCCCCACATTCCCCACCCCAACCCCTCCCCTGAAGGGGAGGGGCTTCGAGGCGCTTAAAATCGCCCGCCGGATCGTAATAATCGAGGTCGACCCCGTTCTGCAGGGCCCGGATGTCGGCGCTCCCCAGCCCGCTCCTGCGCCTGAACAAAGCCGCCTCGGCGTCGCTGACGAACAGGCTGACGTCGGCCCGGTCCGCGGCCGACCGCTCGAAGGCGGCAAGCAATTTGCCCTCGCGCCGGTTGATCGGCCCCATCGCTCCGCCCTCGCCCCCATAAGCCTCGAACTTGGCCGAATCGACGTCGCCGAAATCCATGACGAAGCGGGCTCGAAGCCCTTGCGGAACGAACTGGGCCATCTGGCCGGAGAAAGCGAAGACGGTGCCGATCCGGCCGCCCGACAGCAGCCGCTCGACGAAGGTGCGAAGCTCCGGGCTGTCGAACAGGGTGAGCGAGACCGGCTTGCCCGAAGCGATCGCCCGGATACCGGCTTCGACTTTCGACCTCCGACGGACCTCGACATGGACTTCGCCCATCGCCGGCCCGATCGCCTCGCGAAGGCCGGCGAGATTGGCCGCATCGGCTTCGTCGTCGGCGAGGCAGGCGAGGTGGACCCGTCCCAGCCCCGCGAGATGCTTCAGCTCGTGGAAGGTTCGGATCTTGTCGCCGCGGTCGGGCGGGAAGGGGATCCGGTGGGCGAGGAACAGGGTGTCGGGCATCAGCCGAGCCCCCTTGCAAGGACGGGTCCGAGCCGGTTCGAGACCCAGAGCGGAAGCTTCTTCCAGGCCTCGACCTTGAGCTTGTTCTTCGGGCTGAGCGGATTGATGTCGCGCGCGGCGCCCCCGGCCGCGGTCCGCACCCCGTAGCGCAGAGGCTCCGGATCCATGCCCCAGTTCATCTTGAAGCTGTAATTGCCGGTGCCGACCTTGGAGCGGCCGAAGTCGAAGCGGGTGCAGCCGCGCCTCGAGGCGTGGCACATCACTTCGAAATACATGAGCTCGCTTGCGAAGCAGTCCCGCGCCGCCGTGGTCCCGCCGCCCCAATAGGGGTGGACGATGTCCTTGAAGTAGAAATTGAGGACGCTCGCGACCGGATTCTCGCCGTTGGAGATGGTGAGGATGTCGCAATCCTCGCCAAACAGATCGAGCATCGAGTCGAAGAGCCGGCGCGGGAAGACGGGCGAGCCGAGGTTGCGCATCGATTCGCCATAGACGCGGAAGAAGTCGCCCCGGTCCTGCCGGGCGGCCCCGACCCGGACTCCGAGCTCGAGCTGGCGCGCCCGCCGGACTCCCCGGTGGCGGCGCTTGATCGACTTGAAGATCGCCTCCTCGCCCTTCGGCAGGTCCATGGCGAAGCCGACATAGACGTCGTCGCGGACCGCATAATCGTCGGGAAACTCCCCTCCCCGAAGCTCCAGGGTGGAGCAGCCGATCCGGTCGGCGAGCTCGGCCGCGCTGCGCAGGAGCGCCGCGGCTCCGGCCCGGTCGTCGGCGAGAACGCCGCCGCCGGTTCCGAAGCCGGTCGAGACCAGGGCCCGGCCGAACAGAGCCGAGCGGACGTCGGTGAGCGGAAGGCAGCCGGCCAGGCGTCCGTCCGGCCGCTCGGCGACGAGATAGTGAGCGCGCTGCCCGCAGCCCCGCTCTACCGCGAGGCTCCAGTGCGGGCGGTGGAAGAAGACCGAATCCGGATGCTCCGCAACATAGGAATCGATCCGGGCGGACTCGGAGCGCTCGGACAGATTGGCGGTCCGAACCGTGACGGCCCCGACCGGCGAGTACAGGGTCACGACAGTCTCTCCCGCTCGAGCTGGACCACTTGATCGGTTCGGCCCCAATGATGGGCCTTGAACAGTTTCAGCAGCTTGGGCCGCATTGCCGAGAGCCGGCTGTAATGGCGAAGCCGCGATTTGAGCGGCGCCCCCGCGACCCGAGGCTGGCCCGGATCGATCTCCCAGGGATGGAAATAGAAGACGGCGGGGCGCCGGTCCGCCGAGTTCACCCGGTCGATCGCCCAGGTCGAGAATCGATAGGGCAGAAGGCGGAAGAAGCCGCCTCCCCCCGCCGCCATCCGGCGTCCCGCAAGCTCGACCGTGGTCACAGGAAGCTCGATCAGCTCGGACCCGGGCAAGGGCCGGTGGGCGAAGCGCGGCGCCTCGCGCCAGCCATAATGGTCGTGGGCGACCGGAGCGACGCTCGACGAATAGGCATAGCCTTGCTCGGCGAGGATCCTGTGCGCCCAGGGCGTCCGAGCGTCGATCGAGAAGCTCGGCGCCCGATAGCCTTTCGGCTCGACTCCCACCGCTTGCGAAATGGCGGCATGGGCCCTTCGAAGATCGGCCCGGAAGCCCTCTTCGCCCAGGTTGAAGACCCGCTGGTGGTCCCAGCCGTGGCTCGCGATTTCATGCCCTGCCTGCGCGGCCCGTCGGATCACGGCCGGGTAGCGCTCGGCCACCCAGCCCAAAGTGAAGAAGGTCGCCTTGACCCCGGCCTCGTCGAAGAGGTCGAGCACCGCCTGGGCGTTGCGCTCGACCCGCTGCTCAAGCCCGTCCCATTCGTCCCGGCGGATGACGGCCTCGAAGGCCCCGACCTGGAACCAGTCCTCGACGTCCACGGAAAGGGCGTTCAGCATTGGAGTGCCTTTGTCCTCCCCACGCGAAGCGTGGGGAGGGGGACCACCCGAAGGGTGGTGGAGGGGTAACTGGAACAGGCCTGCGCCATCTACCCCTCCACCAGGCTTCGCCTGGTCCCCCTCCCCAAGATTCGCTTGGGGAGGATTATCCAGTTCAAGCCGCATTGCTTCGGCGCGGCTGGCTTTCGTTCTCGACCCAGTCGAGGAGCACGGTCAAGACCCGGCGGACGGCCGCTTCCTGATCGTCGAGGCGAGCCTCGATCGCCGCGATCCGCCGCTCCAGCGAAGGGTCGGCCACGGCTTCGGCGGCAGTCGAGGGCCGGCGGAGCGGAAGCACCCGCTTCGAGGCGCTGGCCGGCCGGTCGGCGGCCATGTCCGCCGCAACCGCCTCGACATCGTCGCCGCGAATCGTCTCCAGCCCCTCGACTCCCGCATAGAGGAGCAGCCGGTTGGCGAGCTGGTTCAGCTTGCGCGGAACTCCGCCCGTGTGGCGGTAGAGGGCGGCGAAGGCGTCGGGCTCGAATCCCGGCCGCCCCTGCCAGCCGGCCACGGCGAGCCGGTGGACCGCATAGGGTTCGACCTCATTCGCGTCCATCGCGTCCAGATGATGGCTTGCGATGACTCGCTGACGAAGCTGCTCGAGGCTTTCCTCGGCGGCGACTCGATCCCGGAACTCGGGCTGGCCGAGAAGGAAAATCTGAATGAGTGCGCGGCCTTGGCTCGTGAAGTTCGAAAGCATCCGAAGCTCTTCGAGGGCCGAGACTGGAAGGTTCTGGGCCTCGTCGACGACGAGCAGGGTGCGCTTGCCCTTTGATGCTTCCTCGCGGAGCCTGTGCTCGATCCGGTCGAGCAACTGTGCCTTGGCGACTCCGCCGGTCTCGAGGCCGAGCCCCTGCGCTGCAAGTCGAAGCATGTCGTCGCCCTCGACCTGGGTGGAGACGAGGCTGATCGCATTGAGACGCTCGCGGTCGATGGTCGCCATGAGATGGGCGA
>DASVUW010000385.1:0-3383 GCA_036386845.1 Allosphingosinicella sp.
CCGTGGTCCGAGCCCTAGCCGATTCCAGCCTCGACAGGGCCTGCTGCGCCTCGATCCAGGAATCGCTCCCGGCGCCGCCGGCCGCGCCCGCTGCCGCCCGCGCCGCCGGAAGCGCGGAATCGAACTCGGCCGCGCCCGCCCTGCCGGCCGCGAGCAGCCGGTCGATCTCGCCCGCCAGCGCCGGATCGTCGGGCTGCGGAGTCGGCTTCCGCTCCTCGGCATCCTCGGCATAGGCCTTCTCGGCAGGCCGAGGGGCGAGCGAAGGATAGGGACCCGGCGCCGCGCAGCCGGCCGCCAGGAGCAGCGGCACGAGGATCGCGAGGGGCGGACGGAGGGCGGGCATTCCCCCTCCTAGGCGGAGCGCCGGTGCCCGGCAACACCGCCCTGGGCAGGTCCCGGGCGGGCTTGCGCCCCGCCGCCCTTGCCCCTATGTCCCCGTCTCCCGCGCGCCCATAGCTCAGCTGGATAGAGCACCAGACTACGAATCTGGGGGCCGGAGGTTCGAATCCTTCTGGGCGCGCCAATTTCCCACTTCAGTTTCCAAGCCCCTCCTCGAACTTTCCGTCGATGAGGACGAAGGCGATCCGTGCCTTCCTCCCCGAGCGGTTGGCCCAGGCGTGGCTGGTGCCGCGCTGGACGACGATGTCGCCGGCCCGAACGACGGTCTCGCTCTCGTGCAGCACCAGGACCAGCTCGCCTTCGAGGACGATCCCGTAATCGACCGTCTCGGTCCGGTGCATCAGGGGGTGGGGCGGGTCCTCGGACAGGGCGTGGCCGGCGCCGATCGCCTCGAACAAAGCGCGGATCGCCTCGCGGGGCAAAGCGGCGACCGTGCCGTCGTCGGGAGGGATGTCGAGAATCCGGATCCGGGTCCCGCCGGCCGGGGGCAGGAGCGAGATCCCGGGCTCCGAAGGCTCGCCGGAGGCGCGGTCGATGGGAGCCGGCGTTGAGCGCGTGTTCCAGATTTCGTGGAAAGTCGTGCCGCTGTCGCCGCCCAGGGTCGCCACTCGGGCAGGGGGGCCGTCCTCCTGGACGATGGACCGGCCCTCCGCGTCGTGGCCGGTGACGATTCGTCGGACGGGCGCTGCCATTGGTCTCTCCCGGGTGGCTCGGATGAGGGTTGGTGCTGGAAAGCGCCCGACGTTGCAAGCCGGAGGGGAGAGGCCTATCTGGGCCAGGTGCCGGCACCCGCGGCGCAAGGTGGAGACAAAGATGAAGATGTACCTTGCCGCGGCCGCGCTCGCGGTCGCCTTTCCAGCCGCCGCTCATGCCCAGGCCGCGCCCACGCCCGCGCCCAAGGCGGAGATGAAATGCTGCTGCGAGAAGATGGACCGCAAGATGGCCTGCTGCGAGGAGCATATGAAGAAGAAGGACCAAGGGGGCGAAAGCGGGTCCGACGCCCATAAGGGCCATGCCGGCCATTGACTGACACCGCCGGGCGGCGACCGATCCTCGCCGGCTCTCCTGGAAGGACGATAATGAAAGTGAAGCTTGCCGCCGGGGCGCTCGCCCTGGCGCTCGCCGCGTCGCCGGCATTCGCCCAGCATGAGGGGCACGAAGCCCCGGAGCCTCCTCCTCCGCCGGTGGTGGACATCCACGGCGGGCTTGATCTGTCGCTGGCGGGCACGTTGCCCGCGAACCCGATCCACGCCATGACCGGCGCGCTGGGCCCGCACTCGCTCAGCCGGGAGGCTTCGGGCACCGCCTGGCAGCCCGACTCCTCGCCGCATGGCGGCCTCCATCTCGCGTCAGGCGCGTGGACCTTGATGGGCCATGCCGTCCTGCATGGAGTCTACGACCGCCAAGGCGGGCCGCGCGGGGGGGAGAAGGCCTTCGTCTCGGGTATGGTGATGGGGATGGCGCGGCGCCCGGTCGGTCCGGGCTCCCTCCAGCTCCGGGCCAGCCTCAGCCCGGATCCGCTGATGGGCCGCCGTGGCTATCCGCTGCTCCTTGCCGCGGGGGAGACTGCGAACGGGATCGACACTCTCGTCGATCGCCAGCATCCGCACGACCTCTTCATGGAGCTTTCGGCGAGCTACAGCCTGCCCCTGTCGGAGCGGGCTAGCCTGTTCCTCTACGGCGGCCTCCCGGGCGAGCCGGCATTCGGTCCGCCGACCTTCATGCACCGGGTCGCGGCAATGGATCCGCCTCAGGCCCCGATCAGCCACCACTGGCTCGATTCCACCCACATCGTCTTCGGGGTCGTCACCGCCGGGCTGATCCTCGGCGACGTCAAGCTCGACGCCTCCCGATTCAACGGCCGCGAGCCGAACCAGCGGCGCTTCGACATCGAGACGGGTCCGCTCGATTCGACCGCGGCGCGGCTCTCCTGGAATCCTTCGCGGTCGCTGTCGCTCCAGGCGAGCTGGGCGCGCCTCATTGCGCCGGAGCAGCTGGAGCCGGACGAGAATGAGACGCGCTGGTCGGCGAGCGCCCTCCACACCCGGCGCGTGGGAGACAAAGGCACATGGTCGACCACGCTCGCCTGGGGCCGCCGCACGAAGGCGCATGACGAACTCGACGCATTGGTTCTCGAAAGCGCGGTCGCCCTCGGTCGGTGGACGATGTTCGGACGCGCGGAGCGGGTCGAGAACGACGAGCTCAGCGAGGTCGGCGGCCATCACGGGCCCGTCTACGGGGTTGGGAAGGCTTCGCTCGGGGCGATCCGGGACTTCCCCATTGCCCGAAATGTCAAGCTGGGCCTCGGCGGGCTCTTCGCCTTCAGCTTCGTGCCCGGTGCGCTCGAGCCTTCTTATTCGGGTGACCCGAAAGGGGGGATGCTCTTCCTGCGCCTCAGGATAGACTGAGCGGATGAGCCTTCCGCGCCGACTGGTCCGAACCGTCTTCACTTTCCTCAACCGAGTTCGCCTCGCGCTTCGGAAAGTGACAGGCCACAGCCGCGCCGGAGTTCATGGGGTGCCGCTGACAATGGAGGGCAGGGTGGTGTTGGTCCGACTCACCTACGCGCCCGGTTGGCGGATTCCGGGAGGCGGCCGGAACCGCGGGGAAGAGCCGGAGGAGGCGATGCTTCGCGAGCTTCGGGAAGAGATCGGCCTGATCTCGCACGGGTCGATCGATCGGCTTGAAGACGGTCGGCCGGCTTCCGCGGAATCGGTCGAGGGGGCCAGCTTCTTCGTGATCAGGGACGTGGCCTACCGGCCGCGGCGGAGCCTGGAAGTGGCGGCGGTGGGGGAATTCGATCCGTCGGCGCTTCCCGACGACACCACCTCGTGGACCGCCCACCTGGTCGCGCGATGTGTTGATTTCTAATCCTCCCCTGCATTTGCAGGGGAGGGGGACCATGCGAAGCATGGTGGAGGGGCCTTCCTGACTCCGAAGAACCCCTCCACCGCGCTTCGCGCGGTCCCCCTCCCCGACAAATG
>DASVUW010000386.1:0-1512 GCA_036386845.1 Allosphingosinicella sp.
ACTCGGCGATGGTCGCTGCGGGGGCGACGGCCGCCCTGCTCCTCGCCATGGCCGGTCACGACCTCACCGTCCGCGACTTCGTGTCCGCGACATGGCTGGTCCTCGCGCTTGCCCTCGTCGCGGCCGGAATCCGGATTCCGGACAAGGCGCTCCGCCTGGCCGGGCTGATCCTGCTCACCGCGACGATACTGAAAGTCTTCCTGCTCGACGCGGCCGAGCTCGAGGGCATGCTTCGAATAATCTCCTTCCTAGGCCTGGGGATCGCCCTGATCGGGATGGGCAAGCTCTACGGCACCGTCCTTCGCGCGGAGCGCAAGGTTTTCGATGGCGGGCGACCCGCCGATTCGAAGAATGGAGACCCGACATGATTGCGCTCGCTATCGCGCTTACGGCCGCCGCCGCCGGTCCTGAGCCGGACCTCGTCCAGTGCCGGATGATGGAATGTGTCTGGTCCAAGCGGATTTCGAATGTCGCCGTTCGTTCGACCTCGGCCGGAACGCTGCGCAAGGTCACCGCCTTGCGCGGCACCTCGATTTACCGGGACGAACCACCTTCCCGCTTCCACGAATCGGTCCCGATCGAGTGGGGGCAGGGGGCGTCGGTTCAGTATGTGCTCTGCTCGACCTCGAGACCCGCCCTGGCCTTCCGCTCCGGGAAGCGCTGGGTGGCCCACGCCTTGGACCTGTTCGACGTCCCAGGCTATCACACGGCTTCCGCGATCGGCTACCTGCGCGCCTGTCACGGCATCGATTATCATCAGGAGGGCATCGAAAAGGCGCTGAACGATCTCGGCTACCGGCCGGACAGCCCCAGCGACCAGGTAGAGATAGCCAGGCCGGAGCAGCTTTTCGACCTGCCGAAGCGCGCTCGGGAGTAGCAATGGCGACTCGCCGAGTTGGCGGTAAAATGGTCGGGGCGAGAGGATTCGAACCTCCGACCCCCACACCCCCAGTGTGATGCGCTACCAGGCTGCGCTACGCCCCGACCGAGGCGCCGTTCTCCGGCGCCCAAGGCGCGCGACTTAGGCCTTGGCCCGCGCGATGGCAAGCCGGGTTGACTTGCGCGGCGGCTCATATAGTTGCGAATAGCAACTGACAAGGAAAGCTGCGATGGACAGCGAAAGGCGCTTCGGAGTGGCCACGCGGGAGGAGATCGCCGCTCTCACCGGCCTCGAGATGCTCCAGGCGATCATCGCTGGCAGTCTTCCGGCCCCGCCGATCGCGGCGACCATGGGCTTCCGCCTGATCGAGGTGGCGCCGGGCCGGGCGGTGTTCGAAGGGGCGGCCGGTCCGCATCTGCTCAACCCGCTCGGCGGGGTCCATGGCGGAGTCGCGCTGACCCTGATCGACAGCGCCGCCGGCTGCGCCGTCCATACCGAACTCCACGCCGGAACCGGCTACACGACCATCGAGACCAAAGTGAATTTCACCCGGCCGGTTCCGCCCGACGGCTCTCCCGTCCGATGCGAGGGGCGGGTAGTGACGAGGGGCCGTCAGATCGCGACGGCCGAGG
>DASVUW010000387.1:0-5538 GCA_036386845.1 Allosphingosinicella sp.
CCGGCTCGAACGCGGAGGCATCTACCAACCCGTCGAGCAACTGCGGGCGCCGCCCGAGCTGCTCGGCCAGAGCGGGGGCGTGGCTGAGGATGGTGCCGAGATGGTCGGTGAGGCCCGGGCGAGCCTCGAGCAGCCGGTAGAAATTCACTCCGCTCGGAAGCCTCGTGACGACGTCGTCGAACCGATTCATCGCCCGCATCGGATCGGGCGCCCGCCCGAACGCCTCGATCAGAACCGGGAGCATTGCCTCGAAGGCCTCGCCGGCGGCGGCGGTTCGAAGCGAGCGCGCCTTGCCACCCCGCCAGCCATCGATCCGAAGGCGGGCCGACACCGGATCGTCGAAACCGGCGTTGCGCAAATGCAATTCCAACGCTTCCGGGTTCAACGGAATCCGGGTTTCGCCATGGCCGGCGAGACCGTCATACAGTTCGCCGCAACGGCTCACCGGCGATTCGATCAGGCCGAGCAGGGCGCTGCCCGAATCGAGGCCATGCAGCCGGGCGACATTGTCGAGCGCCGCGAGGTCGGCCGGAAGGACATGGGTCTGGCGGTCGTCCACCATCTGCAGACGGTGCTCGACCGTCCGGAGCAACCGGTAGGCACTGGCGAGGTCGTCCGCGGCGTCGGCAGGAATCCGCCCTGACTCCTTAAGCGCCGCGAGGGCGTCGAGCGTGGCCGGCGCTCGCAGGGCAGGCTCGCGGCCGCCGTGGATCAGCTGGTGGATCTGGGCGAAGAACTCGATCTCGCGGATTCCGCCGCGGCCGCGCTTGACGTCGAAGCCCGGTCCTAAAATCTGGCCCTGCGAATAATGGTCCCGGATCCGGCGGGTGATCGCCTGGACCTCGCCGATCGCTCCGAAATCGAGCGAGCGCCTCCACACGAAGGGATGAAGCGCGTCGAGGAAATAACGGCCCACCGCCTCGTCCCCGGCGACCTGCCGGGCCCGGACGAACGCTGCCCGCTCCCATGGCAAAGCGGAGGATTCGTAATAGGAGATGGCGGCGCCGACCGGGAGGACGATCGGAGTGGCTTCGGGCGACGGCCTGAGCCGCAGGTCGACCCGGAAGACATAGCCTTCCGAATCCCGCTTCTGGAGGAGCTCGACCAGCCTGTTGCCGATCCTCAATGCGCCCTGCCCCGGTTCCTCGCGCGGCTTGAGCGGCAGGGTCGCCGGATCGTAAAGGAAGAGAAGGTCGACGTCGGACGAATAATTGAGCTCGCGGCTGCCATGCTTGCCGAGCGCGATGACGGCGAAGCCGAGCGGCGGATCGTCGGGAGTGCGTTCGGCGAAGGCGGCGGCAAGCGCCCGGCGGAGCGCCCGGTCGGCGAGTTCGGCCAGCGTCTCCATCAGCCGCTCGAGCGCGATCGCTCCGGCCAGATCCGCGACCGCGAGGGCCGCCGCGAGCGCGCTTCGCTCGCGCCTCAGCGCAGCGGCGAGGTCCCCCGCCGCCGTGCCCGCCAGTGCGGCTCGCGCTATCGCTTCCTCGGCCCGGCCCGCCTCAAGCGCTTCGGTGACATGGGGAAAACGTTCAAGCTGAAGGCGAAGGAAGGGCGAATGCGTCCTCCCCCGGGCGAGAGCCTCCTTAACCGCTTCTTCACGCTGTGTTTCATTCATACAACACCCAAAACAGGTAACGTTGTGGGCCCGCAACGTTTGAAACCCCACCGTTCGCGGCGCGTTCTGACGACCGTGAATACGATGAATCCGAGGTTAGAAGCCATGGTCCACGCTTCCTCCAGGCGCTTCGTGAAAGTGGCGCCGCCGACGGTTCATGCCGGGGTCGGCAACGCCCTGCGCGAGGCATTCGCGATGGACGGCGAGATTCGTTCTCTGGATATGTTCGAAGATCTCCTGGTCCGGCTCGATCAGGCCTGACGTTCTCCCCTCCCTGGAAGGGAGGGGCCGGGGATGGGTCCGCCGAAGGCGGCCGAACCTCCAAGGCCGAAAAGTCTCGCTGCGCTCGCCTACCCACCCCTGACCCCTCCCTTCCAGGGAGGGGGAAATCAGAGCCCCGGATCCCGGTCCCGGCTCAGATCGTCCACTTCGTTCATGATGCTCTGAAGGGCGGAACGGCCGCCTTCGTTCTCATGCTCGCGGCGCGAGGGGAGCTTGCCGTCGGTGAGCAGCGCCTCGAGCGCGACCCGGCCACGGGCGACCCGGCTCTTGATCGTTCCGACCGCGCAGCCGCAAATCTCGGCGGCCTCCTCGTAGGCGAAGCCGCCGGCACCGACGAGGATAAGCGCCTCGCGCTGGGGCTGCGGCAGATGGAGCAGAGCGCGCTGCATGTCGGTCAGCTCGACATGCCGGTCCTGGCTCGCGGGAGCGGCGAGCATCTTGGAGGCGGTGATCTCGTCCCATTCGCCCTTGAACCGGGCGCGGCGCATCTGGCTGAGGAACAGGTTCCTGAGGATGATGAAGGTCCAGGCCCGCATGTTGGTGCCCGCCTGAAAGCGCTTGCGCGCCGCCCAGGCCTTGAGCAGGGTTTCCTGGACCAGATCGTCGGCCAGATCGCGGCTTCCGGAAAGCGAGCGGCCGAAGGCGCGCAGATGCGGGATGACCTGCGCGAGCTGATCCTTGAACTCGTCGTCCGGCAGCGGCACCGGCTCGAAGCGCGGCGTCTCGATGTCGTCCTCGTCCGATTCCGGCTGCTGACCCAAGCTGCCCCCGTTATACGCTATGCTGTCGCTCATGCGGTGCGGACGGGCCGGAGCCCCCCTCTCTACTGTCGGGAATGTAGGCCTCTACAGCCAGAGAAACAACAACAGCGCGAACGCCAGGATGACAAGTCCAAGGGATATCGGCAAAATATAGCGCGTCATGTGCGGGGTAGCTCCCCCGCGCGCGCTGGTCGTGTCGATATGTTCCCGCTCGTCCATAATCCCTCGGTTCCGCTCGTTATGTGGGCGCAACGCCCGCTGCCCGAGCGGGTTCCGTCAGGTCCTTCAGGCCGGCAGGGTCGCGCTGTCGAAGAACAGGGCCTGGGCGATCGCCGCCTTCACCGTCGAGCGCTGGAACGGCTTGGTGATGAGGAAGGTCGGCTCGGGCCGCTCGCCGGTCAGGAGCCGCTCCGGAAAGGCGGTGATGAAGATGACCGGCACCTGGAATTCCTTCAGGATGTCCTTGACCGCATCGATCCCGCTGCTGTCGTCGGCGAGCTGGATGTCGGCAAGCACGAGACCGGGGCGCCTGGCCATGGCCTGGGCGACCGCCTCGTCGCGGGTCACTGCCACTCCGGTGACGCTGTGGCCGAGGTCGCGGACGATCGTCTCGATGTCCATGGCGATGATCGGCTCGTCCTCGATGATGAGCACTTCCGCGCGGGTCTGGCGCTCGATCTCGGCCAGCGCTTCGGAAACGAGCCCCTCGACGTCCTCCGGCGACGCACCGATCAGATAGCCTGCGTCCTCGGGGGTGAACCCTTCCATCGCCGTCAGGAGAAGCGCCTGGCGCGACAGCGGGGTGATCCGCGCCAGCCGCGCCTTGGCGATGTCCGCCGGGTTGTCGCCGTCCAGGCCCTCGGGATCGTCCTCGATATTGGCCGAAGACCAGATGGCGTGGAAGGTGCGATAGAGGCCGAGCCTCGGATCGACGTCGCGTGGGAATTCGTTCGGCGCGGCGACGATCGCCTCGAGCGTGGCCTTGACGAAGGCGTCGCCATGACCCTGGGTTCCGGTGAGAGCGCGCGCATAGCGCCTCAGGAAGGGGAGGTGCGGCGCGAGATCCTGACCAAGCGACATGTTCGTTTCGACTCCTGTTCGATCCGGGTCCTATTGAGGTTGCGCCCGCGCTTTGCAACCCGCCTTTCGGCGCGCATGACCGCCGCGAACAGCAGAGAAAATCGGCCCGGCCCGCTCCTCACGCGGCGTTGGAACCAATCAGCGAGTTTTTTGTTTCCACGGCGACTGCGGGCCATTATCTGGCCGCGGGGTGGGTCCTGCGCATTCGATTTTCGATTTCGATCGGGATCGCCGTGGACGCCAGTTGAAATGCAGCGGGCGCGGCGCCGGCGTCGCGAGGGGTAGACGATTTGAGCTTCGAGAACGAAAGCGATCGCCGGCGCAAAACCGATCCCGTTCCTCCGGCCGATAGTGAAGACATGCCCACCGGAAGCCGGAAGAGACGCGGCCACAATGCCGAGATCGGCCAGGCTTTGCGCCAGGCCTATAGCGACGCCGTGGAGGAAAGTGTTCCTCCCGAATTCCTCGATCTGCTGGGCAGGCTCGGTTAGGATTCGTACGGACTACCCGGAGGCGCCGCTCGGCGGTATCGGAACGGCGTGGTGAGTGAATCCAAAGGCTGGCTGGCATCCCGGTTCGCCCGGCTCTCGACCGGGCTCAAGATGGCGCTCATCTTCAGCACGGCGCTATTCCCGCTGGGCCTTGTCGCCATCGTCGTCTCGATCCTCAGCGCCGACGAGAAAAAGGCCGACCGGCGCGAGGAAACTCTCTCCCGCCTCGAGCTCAAGGCTCAGCGGCTGAACTCGGCCTTCTCTCGAAGCGTCCTCACCATCAACACCGCCAGCGTGGCTATTTCGCTCACCCCCGCGGGATCGCGTGTCTGCGAGACGACCTTGAGGCAGCTCGAGCAGGGCCCGGTGCCGGTCCGCTACGCCCTTTATGCCGGAGACGGCAATCTGCGCTGCGCCAGTGCCGGATTCCGGCCGTCGGCCGAAGGCGCCCGGGCGCGGCGATCCGGCACGATCGCGCGCGTGCATGGAGACGGCTCGGCGCTCAGCCTGTTCGTCTTCGGCGACCGGGGCGAGCTGGAAGGCGTCGCCGAATATGGAAGCCAGGCGCTGAGCGACCTCACCTACATTCCGGGCACGAGCCGGGACTTCAACCTCGACCTGAGCGACGGTCCCCGGCGGATGGTCCTTCGCTCCGACTTCAAGGGCGGAGCGTGGCGGCAGAGGGTGGAGGGCACCGAAGCGGTCGCCGGCGGGCAGCTCAGGCTGAGCATCCTCCTGTCCGCCGTGCCGATCACCCTTGCCGACGTGCTGCTCATCCTTCTGCCGGTGCTGATGTGGGTCTTCGCGACAGCGATCGGCTGGTGGATCCTGAGCCGCCTTCTGCTCAGGCCACTGGCCAGGATGGAGCGCGCCGTCGCGGCCTACAGGCCCGGCGACCGTGAGCTCGCCCTCCCCCACGTCGCCACGCCCGCCCGGGAGATCAGGGAGCTGGGCGAGGCGTTCGACCGCGCCGTGCGGACGCTCGCCCGCCACGAGGCCGAGCTCGAGGCCGCGGTCGAGCGCCAGACGAAGCTCGTGCGCGAGGTCCACCACCGGGTGAAGAACAATCTCCAGGTGGTCGCGTCGCTGCTCAACCTTCATTCGCGCGGATCGGCCAACGAGGACGTGGCCGCCGCCTACGCTTCGATCCAGCGCCGCGTCGACGCGCTCGCGGTCGTGCACCGCAACCATTATGCGGAGCTCGAGGAGAATCGCGGCGTCGGCATCCGGCCGCTCATATCCGAGCTTGCCGCCAACCTGCGCGCGACGGCGCCGCAGCGGGCGAGCAACTTCGCCATCCGGCTCGATC
>DASVUW010000388.1:0-3112 GCA_036386845.1 Allosphingosinicella sp.
TGAGAAGATCGCCGCCTTCGCGCTCACCGAGCCGGAGTCCGGCTCGGACGCCGCTTCGATGGACATGACGGCACAGGAGTCCGCCGAAGGCTGGCTCCTGAACGGCGCCAAGACCTATATCTCCAACGGCGGAATCGCGGATTATTACATCCTCTTCGCCCGGACGGGGGAGGCGCCCGGGGCGAAGGGGATCTCGGCGTTCATCGTCGACCGCGACACTCCTGGCTTCGACGACAGCGAACGGATCGAGGTGATCGCGCCTCACCCCCTCGCGACCCTGCGCTTCACCGACGCCCCCCTCCCCGCCTCCGCCTTGCTCGGCGAGCGTGGGCGAGGTTTCGCTCAGGCGATGGCGACTCTCGACGTCTTCCGGACAACCGTCGGCGCGGCCGCCCTGGGCTTCGCCCGGCGGGCGCTGGACGAGGCGACCCGGCGCGGGCTGACCCGGCGGCTCGGGTCCGGCACCCTCGCCGACAATGCCGTCACCCAGTCCAAGCTCGCCGAGATGGTGCTCGATGTCGAAACCTCGGCCCTGCTCGTCTACCGCGCGGCCTGGCTTCGCGACGTCAAAGGTCAGCGCAACAGCCGCGAGGCGGCGCTCGCCAAGCTCCACGCTACCGACAGCGCCCAGAGCGTCATCGACAAGGCCGTGCAGTTGTTCGGCGGCCTCGGAGTGACCAAGGGTGTTCCCGTCGAGCGATTGTACCGGGAGATTCGAGCACTGCGCATTTACGAGGGAGCGTCCGAAGTGCAGAAAGTCGTGATCGCCCGCGCCCATCTCGCGGAGTACCGGACTTGAAGGCGCTGCTTCCCCCCGGCTGGCCCCGGCCCAGCGGCTTCTCGAACGGGATCTCGGCCAGGGGCCGGACCATCTTCACCGCCGGCATAATCGGCTGGGACGAGACCGGCGCGATCGTCGCGCCGGACCTTGCCGGGCAGCTCCGCCAGATCCTGCTCAACACCCTCGATATTCTCGCCGAGGACGGCGCCGGGCCCGAGCATATCGTCCGGATGACCTGGTATGTCGTCGACATCGACGAATATCGCCTTGGGCTGGAAGGGATCGGCGCGGCCTATAAGGAGGTGATCGGGCGTCATTTCCCGGCGATGGCGGTCGTCGAGGTGGGCGCCCTGGTCGAGCCTCGGGCGAGGATCGAGATCGAGACGATTGCAGTGGTTCCGGAATGGTGACGCTCACCGGGCCCTCACCCTGGCGCTTCGCGCCTGTCCCTCTCCCCTACAGGGAGAGGGATGAGGTACCCCCTCTCCCTGCAGGGGAGAGGGAGGGGCCCGCCCGGCGAAGCCGGGTGGGAGGGTGAGGGCAGTGTCCGCCCACCTCGACACCTTCGTCCGCGACCGCCTCCCCCCGCCGGAGGCCCAGCCCGAATTCCTCTTCGACCTGCCGGAGCTCCAATATCCCAACCGCCTGAACGCCGCCGTCGAGCTCATCGACAAGGGCGATCCCGACGCCCTGGCCGTGATCAACGACAACGGCCGCTGGACCTATGGCGAGATGCGGGACCTGAGCGACCGGATCGCGCGCCTTCTGACCGAGCAGGAGGATCTCGTCGCCGGCGACCGGGTCCTCCTTCGCGGCCCCAACGGGGCGATGCTGTTCGCCTGCTGGCTGGGAGTCCTCAAGGCCGGCGGGATCGTGGTCGCGACGATGCCGGCGCTTCGCTGCGGCGAGCTTGCGACCATCCTCGAGCGGGCGCAGGTCCGTCACGCCATCGTCGACGACCGCTTCGCCGACGATTTCACGAAGGCGGCGGACGAGACGGGCCTGATCCGTTCCCTGATCACCTATCACGGCGATTCGGGCGGAGGTCGGCTGGAGGAGCGGCTGGAGTCGGTCCGCGGCGGCTTCGGGCCGGCCGACACGCACAGGGACGACGTCGCCCTGATCGCCTTCACCTCCGGCACGACCGGCCGCCCGAAAGGCTGTGTCCACTATCACCGCGACATACTCGCGCCCGCCGACAGCTTCGCCCGCCACGTCCTCAAGCCCGAGCCTGGCGGCCGCTGGGCCTGCTCGGCGCCGATCGCCTTCACTTTCGGGCTTGGAATGCTGCTCGTCTTCCCCTGGCGCTTCGGCGGCACCGCGGTAACGACCGAGCAGCCCGGCCCGAAGCCGCTTCTGGAGGCGATCGCCCGGTTCGAGGTCACTCACCTCGCGACCGCTCCAACGGCCTACAAGGCGATGCTGACCCTGCTGGGCGAGCACGACATCGCGTCTCTCACGACCTGCGTCTCGGCCGGCGAGCACCTGCCCGCCGCGACCTGGCAGGCCTGGAAGGCCGCGACCGGTTTCAAGATAATCGACGGAATCGGAGCGACCGAGATGATGCACATCTTCATCTCCGCGTCCGGCGACGATATCCGCCCCGGCGCGACCGGCAAGGCGGTGCCTGGCTACCGGGCCTGCGTCCTCGACGAGGACGGGGCCCCCCTGCCCCACGGCACCGGCCGGCTCGCCGTCAAGGGGCCGACGGGGTGCCGCTATTTCGACGACGAGCGTCAGTCCGACTATGTCCAGGACGGCTGGAACGTCACCGGCGACACCTACCGCGCCGACGAGGAAGGCTATTTCTGGTATGTCGCCCGCTCCGACGACATGATCGTCTCGGCCGGCTACAACATCGCCGCCCCGGAGGTCGAGAACGCCCTCTATGCCCATCCCGCCGTCCAGGAATGCGCGGTGATAGGCGTGCCGTGCGAGGCGCGCGGGCAGCGGGTGAAAGCCTTCGTCGTCCCGGCGCCGGGGCGGGAGCCCGACGCCGGCCTGGCGCGCGAGCTCCAGGACCATGTGAAGGCGGTCATCGCCCCCTACAAATATCCCCGGGACGTGGAGTTCGTGGAAGCGCTCCCCAAGACCGCGACGGGGAAGCTGCAGAGGTTTGCGCTGAGGCGATAGCGGTCTCTTGCCTCCCTGCCGCGAAGCGGTGGGGAGGGGGGTGTAGCCGCGCGGCATGCCGGGGGCATGCCGGAAGGCGAACCGGCTGCGTAGCAGCCGCGGGGCGAAGCATGGTGGAGGGGTATCTGCCATAGAGTCGGAGGATCGCCCTCGAAGCGCCGGAGGCCGAGCCTTCTACCCCTCCACCACCCTGCGGGC
>DASVUW010000389.1:0-2655 GCA_036386845.1 Allosphingosinicella sp.
CATGGTGGAGGGGTAGCTGGCGAGGCCTGAGCGAAGACCCCTCCACCACCCTTCGGGTGGTCCCCCTCCCCACGAAATCGGGGGGAGGATTTGATCGCGCGCCCTCACGCCGCCTCCAGCAATCTTACCGCCTGCGCCCTCGCCTCGTCGGTCACCTGCGCCCCCGACAGCATCCGCGCGATCTCCTCGCGCCGGCGCCCCTCGTCCAAGGTCTGGACGCTGGTCCGGGTCACCAGCCCTTCGTGGCTCTTCTCGATGAGGAGGTGGCGGGTACCTCGGGCGGCGACCTGCGGACTGTGGGTGACGACGAGGAGCTGAGCGCCTTCGGAAAGGCGGTGAAGCCGTTCGCCCACCGCGCTTGCGACGGCGCCTCCCACTCCGCGGTCGATTTCGTCGAAGATCATCGTCCGCGCGTCGCCGCGCTCGGCCAAAGCGACTTTGAGGGCCAGGATGAAGCGGGCGAGCTCGCCGCCGCTTGCGATCTTCGTCAGAGGGGCGAAGGGCGCTCCGGGATTGGTCGAGACCTCGAACTCCACCCGGTCCCGGCCTCGAGCCGCCCATTGCGCCTCGGCGAGCGGCTCGATGAGCGTTCGGAAGCGGGCCGAATCGAGCTTCAAGGGGGCGAGCTCGCGGGCGACGGCCAGATCGAGTCGGACGGCGGCCGCGGTTCGGAGCTCGGTCAGCCGCGCCGCCTCCGCCAGATAGGCGGCGCGTGAGTCGCGGACCCGGGTTTCAAGCGCCGCAAGGCTCTTCTCGCCGGCCTGGAGCGCCGCCAGCTTCGCGGACAGATCTTCGGCCAGCCGGGGGAGCGCGTCGGGATCGACCCGGTGCTTGCGCGCGACCGCCCGGATCTCGAAAAGCCGGGTCTCGGCCTCGTCGAGCCGGGCCGGGTCGAAGGCCAGCGCGGCCGACGCGGCTTCGAGACGGTCTTCGGCTTCGGACGCCTTGAGCAGCGCCCGGTCCAGGGCTTCGAGCGCCTCGGCGAGCCGGTCATGCTCTCCGGCGATCCGCTCGAGCCGGCGCGCGGCCTGCCGGCAGAGCGACAAGCCGCCCTCCGACCCGTCGAGCAGCTGGCCGATCGCGGCGATGTCCTCGGCGAGTCGGGCGCCCTTCTGCATGTCGGAGCGGAGGCCCGCCAGCTCGGCCTCCTCACCCGGCTGCGCAGCGAGCTTGCCCAACTCCGCGACCGAATGATCGAGCCACTCGCGGTCCCGGGCGGCGGTCTCGAGATCCTCGCGGGCCCTGGCGAGCGCCGCTTCGGCCTCACCCCAGGACCGGTAGGCGCGCTCGGCCGACGCGCCGTCGATGCGGCCGAAGGAGTCCAGCAAAGCACGGTGGCCGCGGGGATTGAGAAGGCCCCGATCGTCATGCTGGCCATGGACCTCGACGAGGAGTGCGCCGAGCTCGCGAAGCAGTGCGACGGACGCCGACTGGTCGTTGACGAGGGCGCGGCTGCCGCCGTCGGCGCGGACGATCCGGCGGACGACCAGCAGCTCGCCGGCTTCGACTCCGAGGCCGTTCTCCCGGAGCAGGCCGTGGGCTGGATGGTCGGCGGGAAGGTCGAAGCTGACGGTGACCACCGCCTGCGCTTGTGCCCGGCGGACGAGGCCGCTGTCGGCGCGGGCGCCGAGCGCGAGGCCGAGCGCGTCGAGGAGGATCGACTTGCCGGCGCCCGTCTCGCCGGTGAGGACTCCGAGGCCGGGGCCGAATTCGAGGTCGAGGCTCTCGATCAGGACGACGTCGCGGATTGAGAGGCTGGTGAGCATGACGCGCCCCTCAGCGCGTCACCCGGGCAGGGCACCCATCGAAGTAATACTTCGATGGGAACCCGAAAGCCGGGGTCTCGGGTCGCCCGCCGTGTCTTCTTGTCCCGAGGTCCCGGCTTTCGCCGGGATGACGGGAGGCCATCACGCCGCCGGCGAAGCGGCAGCCGCCGCCGGCGCGTGCTTCTGGACCAGCGAATAAGCCCGCTGATACCATTTGGTGTCGGGATAGTTGGCACCCAGCACCGCGGCCGAACGCCGCGCCTCGGCCGGGATTCCGAGGGCGAGATAGGATTCGGTGAGGCGCATCAGAGCCTCGGGCGTATGGCTCGTCGTCTGATACTGTTCGACGACCGTGCGGAAGCGCATCACAGAGGCGAGCCACTGGGCCCGGCGCTGATAGAAGCGGCCGATCTGCATCTCCTTGCCGGCGAGGTGGTCGCGGACGAGGTCGGTCTTGAGGCGGGCATCGGCGGCGTAGCGCGTATCGGGATAGCGGCGGACGAGCTCGCCGAGCGCGTCGAGGGCCTGCTTCGTGGTGCTCTGGTCGCGGGTCACGTCGGTGATCTGCTCGTAATAGCTGAGCGCGATCAGGTAATAAGCATAGGGCGCGTCGCGGTTGCCCGGGTGGATCGACAGGAAGCGCCGGGAGGATTCGATCGACTTGGTATAATCCTTCGCCGCATAATAGCTGAAAGCGCTCATCAGCTGGGCGCGGCGGGCCCAGACCGAATAGGGATGCTGGCGCTCGACCTCGTCGAACACCGCCCCGGCCTCAGCATATTCGCGCCGGTCGAGCCGCTTCTTGGCGAGGTTGTACAGAGTGTTGACGTCGCGGGCGACATATTGGGTGTCGGCCCGGGTCTTCGTGCCCCCGCTGGCGCAGCCGGCG
>DASVUW010000390.1:0-8762 GCA_036386845.1 Allosphingosinicella sp.
CGAGCGGCGCCAGACGTCTTCGATCGAGGTGAACGGCCGCTCCGAGCGCGCACCGAGGATCTGGCCCGCATGAATGTTGGACAAGCCCCGCACCATGCGCAGCCCAAGGCGGAGGGGCAGCAACTCGTGCCTCCCCATCGCAGATGGGGAGGGGGACCACCCGGAGGGTGGTGGAGGGGTAGAGGGCACAGGCTTTCGCCTCTCGCGCCCATCCCCGGATTCCGAGCCAGATACCCCTCCACCAGGCTTCGCCTGGTCCCCCTCCCCATGCTGCGCATGGGGAGGACTATAGGGCCTTCGCTCTTTCCCCGATCACCTTCAAATCCTCGACGAACCGCGCATATTCCGCCTCCTTGTTGTCCTGCACCCGAAGCAGGAAGCTGGGGTGGACGGTCACCCACGCCTCGCCGCCTTCGGGCAGTTCGTGGGCACGGCCGCGCATGGACGTGATCGTCACCGCCTTGCCGAAGACCGAACGGGCGGCGGTGGCGCCGAGGGCCACGGTGACCGGCGGGCGGATGAGGAGGCGCTCCTGCTCGATCCACCAGCGACAGGCCTCGATCTCGCCGGCGTCGGGCTTGGAATGGATCCGCCGCTTGCCGCGCTGCTCGAACTTGAAATGCTTGACCGCGTTGGTGACGTAGGCGGCCTTGCGATCGACCCCCGCATCGCCCAGCGCCCGGTCGAAGAGCTGGCCGGCGGGACCGACGAACGGGCGGCCGGCGAGATCCTCCTGGTCGCCCGGCTGCTCGCCGACGAACAGGATCTTCGAGTCAAGCGGGCCCTCGCCGAACACGGTCTGAGTGGCGCATTTATAGAGGTGGCAGCGGGTGCAGCCCATCGCCTCCTCGCGGACCGCCGCCCAGGCGGTTTTCAGGTTGTCGCCGACCTGGCCTCGTCCCGATTCGACCATCTTCGCCTCGCGCGCCTGCGCTCCTGCCATCAACTCGGCCACCAACGCGGTCTCGGGCATGTTTTTCCAGTATTTCTTCGGCATCTCCCTGAGCATGGCGCCGCGCTTGAGGCGGGCCGGGTTGAAGATCGAGGCGTAATAGGTCTTCCACACCGATTCGGTCGGGTCGCCGGCCGGAGCGTCGGCGCGGGAGGCGCCGGGCCCTTCGCTTAGGGTCTCGCCGTCCCAGTGAAGCGACAGGGCCGGGGTCAGGACCGACCAGGCCATGTTGGCGAAACGGCGGACGAAGAAGCCCGCATTGTGGCGCACGATGTGATGCTCGGGCTCGAACCAGGCGACGAAGCGCGGGCCTTGCGCCGTTTCGACCTCGCGGAAGCGGAGGAAGGCGCGCATCTTGTGGACGTCGCGGCGCACGGCCTTAGCCATTCGCTCGAGCCGCTGGACCAGCGGATCGGCGGAGTCGGCGATCAGGCCGGGCCGCTCCCGAAGCCGCAGGAGGAGGGTGTAGAGAAGGGCGAAGCGCTCCGGGTCCGAATGGCAGATCGCCGTCTCGGCGAGGGTGAGGAAGGCTCGGGGGACGGAGAAACCAGTGCCGCCGGCTGGGCGTGGGGCAGGGGCGGCGAAGAGGTCGCCTTCTGTGTCGCCGACCTGCCAGCTCACCTCCGCGGCCGGCACGCCGGCGCCGGCCAGGGCGCGTGCCGCATCGCGCCATCCGTCGAGATCGTCCTCGCTGGTGAGGGAGATCGTGCGCATCAACCCCTCTCCCTGCAGGGGAGAGGGACACGCGGGCGGCGAAGCCGGCCGCGAGGGTGAGGGCACTGCCTTGCGAAGGTGCAGGCCCTCACCCTCCCACGATGCTTTGCATCGCGGGCCCCTCCCTCTCCCCTAGAGGGAGAGGGGCGGTTCAAGCGAACAGCTCCAGTTGATTTTCCTTCGGCTTCAGCCACGCGCCCAGATCGGCCTTGTCCGTGAACAAAGTGGGCCGCCAGCCTTCCGCGCAAATGAACGGGCGCACCTTCGCGACCGACACGGTCAGCCGCCCGACATCCTCGAGCCTCAGCCTGCGCCAGCGGCGGCTCTTGAGCAGCTTGTCGACCGCCTTGACGCCCAGGCCCGGGACCCGGAGCAGCGCCTCCCGAGGCGCCCGGTTGACGTCGACGGGGAAGCTTTCGCGAAACTTCAATGCCCAGGCGAGCTTGGGATCGATGTCGAGCGGAAGCATGCCGGCCGGATCCGCCGCGGCTGCCACCTCGTCAGGGGCGAAGCCGTAGAAGCGCATCAGCCAGTCCGACTGGTAGAGCCGGTGCTCGCGCATCAGCGGCGGCCGGCGAAGCGGAAGCACTGCGGACGCGTCGGGGATGGGCGAGAAAGCGGAATAATAGACCCGGCGGAGCCGGTAGCGGTCATAGAGTGTGCTGGCCCGGGCGACGATGTCGGAATCCGACGCCGAATCTGCGCCGACGATCATCTGGGTCGACTGACCGGCCGGGGCGAAGCTCGGCGCGGACTTGAAGCGCTTCTTCGAGTCGGCGCCGTCCTCGATAGAGGCGCGCATGTCCTTCATAGCGTCTTCGATCCGGCCGCCGTCCTTCTCGGGAGCGAGGCGGGCCAGGCCGGCCGCCGTGGGAAGCTCGACGTTGATCGAGACCCGGTCGGCATGGACCCCGGCGAGCCGGACGAGCTCGGGATCCGCGTCGGGGATCGTCTTAAGATGGATATAGCCTCGGAAATCGTGGTCCTCGCGAAGGCTCCGGGCAACTTCGACGATCTGCTCCATCGTGTAGTCGGATGAGCGGATGATGCCCGATGAGAGGAACAGGCCCTCTATGTAGTTGCGGCGGTAGAAAGCGAGGGTCAGCCTGACGACCTCCTCGGCCGTGAACCGCGCCCGGCGGACGTTCGAGCTCTTGCGGTTGATGCAATAATGGCAGTCGAAGATGCAGCTGTTGGTAAGCAGGATCTTGAGCAGCGAGATGCACCGCCCGTCGGGGGCGTAGGCGTGGCAGATGCCCATCCCCTCGGTGGAGCCGATGCCCTTACCGCCCCGGCTGTCGCGTTTCGAGGTGCCTGACGAGGCGCAGGAAGCGTCGTATTTGGCTGCGTCGGCAAGGATCGCAAGCTTCTGCTGCAGGTCGAGCTGGGACATTCATTCCTCTTCCGGCCGCGCCGAAGTTTCGGGCAAAGTTCACAAAGATCACGCGAATCGCGGCGAAAAATCGTTTGGATCGCCTCGGGTCCCGGAACCGCCGGGATCGATCTCGTCGAGCAGGCGGCGGAGCGTCCCGGTTAGATCGGGATCCGCCGCCATCGGGGGAAGCCGATTGAGGGCCGCGATGATCAGCCGATTGTCATGGCGGACATACTCGCCGACCTTGCGCCCGCGATAATAGACTTCGCGCTTTTCGCCGAGGATGGCGCGCTCGGTGCCAACGTCGGCGGCGCGGCCTCGCCCCCAGGCCTGTGCCTTGTCCCACGCCGCGGCGAAGCTTCCGGCACCCGGATGCTCCCGGAGCCGATAAGCGCTCTCCCGGCTCATCCCGACAGCCTTCGCGGCCGCCGCGACTCCGCCGATCAGCGCCAGCCGAAGAATGAAGGCGAGCTGCCGCTCGGGAGTCCAGCCGTCGCGGCGCGGCTTGACCGGCACGGGCACGAAAGCAAGTTCGTGCAGCGGCAGGTCCTCCAGGATCGCGGCCAGGTTCGGCGGGAGGCGAAGCGATTCGTCCATGGAATATTATCGCTTAAATCAGTGAGCTAGGAAAGTGTTTTGTTTTTGTTCTCGGACGGCGCTGCCCCTCCCAGAGCCCCAGCCGAGCGGTCGAATATGCGGCGGCACTGGTGCTCAGGCTCGACCAGGCAGAAAACCATGGCGTCAAGACCTCCGTGATATGTTCGCACTTTGTTCTTGAAATATGGGATCAGGTTTGGGATATCCGATTTAACGATTCGCTCATCCCGGCGGATCGGACCCTATGGTGGAGGGGCATCCTGCGCGGGAGAACCCCTCCACCAACCTTTGTCGCGAGAAGTCGATCAGTCGCCCCCGCCGCAGCCGCCGCCACCGCAGCTCGCGTCCCCGCCCTTGGGGCCATCGTCGCTCCAGCCTTCCCCGGAGCCGCAGCTGCCGCCGCAGCCGGCTCCGTTGCGCGACCGGCGCCGGGGGCGAAAGACGCGGTGTGCCAGGAGGGCGATGATCGTTGCGACGACGGCGAGGAAGAGCGCCGTCATCGGATAGCCGAATGAATAAGCCGCGATGCCGGCAAGACCGGTGCCGACGGCGATGCCTCGCCCGAGTTTGCGCCCGCGGCGCCGGCTCTCCTGGCCCTGTCGATCGTCCCGGGGGATCGGTTCCGGCCAGATGTCGCGGGGCGGGGGCCTGAGGAAGGCGCGTTCGTAAAGCGCTACCGTCTTTTCATATTGACGGCGGCAGCGCTCCTGGTCGGCCGGATCGCCCGCTGCCGGCCGATGATCGAGCGGCCGTCCGAGGATTTGCCGGCAGAGCACCTCCTCGTAGTGCCGCCAGCGGAGGTGAAGATGCCATGCCTCGTCCACCGTCCGGGAAGGAGTGACCTCGAAGCCGGCGGTGGCGGCGAGGTAGAGGAAGCGGCGATATTCGTCCGTCACCCGCTCGGCGAAATGGAGGTGCCAGCCCTGTACCTCGGCGAGCGCCTCCTCGAAGCGGCGGCCGGTTCCGGGCTCCTCGATCTGCATAAGGGAAAGGGCGGCCCAGAGGGCGGGGCGGTCCAGGACTGGCGGGTCGCCTGTCATCGATTCGATATTTATTGCAGGCAGATGACGGTTTGGTGACAGTCAAAAATCGTCCCGGCATTTGCAGAGGACGGCACCGGAACGAAGCGGTGGAGGGTTCTTCTGAGTTTGGGGAAGAACCCCTCCACCATGCTTCGCATGGTCCCCCTCCCCGCGAAATCGCGGGGAGGAGTTTCAGCGCAGCGGGTCGGCGGGTTCCTGATCGGCGAAATGTCTTCCCGCGAAAAGCTTGAACAGCACGAAGACCGCTCCCGAGCCCGCGGCGAAGCCGGCGTGGAGAAGCCAGAACTGGGTGGTCGGCATGGTCGAATAATAGCCGCCGACCCAGCCGACCAGCGAGTTGCCTGCGAAGAAGGCCAGGTAATAGAGGCCGATCACGGTGGCGTTGATCGCCCTGGGTGCGAGCTTGGCGAAGAGCGCGAGGCTGACCGGGAGCATATGGGCGAAGCCGATCGAGTTGACGACGTGGAACATGACGGGCCAGAACAGGCCGATCTTCTCGCCTTCGGGCGTCGTCGAGGCGGCGAGGAACAGGCAGAGCATCCCGCCGACCGAGAAAGCCGAGCCGATGATGATCTTGGTGAGCTCGTCCGGCTCCTTCCGGCGCTTGCCGTACCAGCGGTAGAAGAGGGCGACGAGCGCGAGGAAGCTGACGCTGACGATCGCGTCGAGGGTGACGAGCCAGGTGGTGGGGAGCTTATTGCCCATGAAGACGAGGTCGAACTGCTGGTCGCCCCAGACAAGATAGGCATTGAAGATCTGGTTGTTGGGGACGATCGCCACCGCCATCACCGGGATGAGCAGGATGAGTGCGAGGGTCGCGAGCCAGTCCTTGTGCTCCAGCTTCGGCCTTGCCTCGCGGGCGGCTCGGCCCGGGACGTCGAAATGCTCCCTCGGCAGGTGCTTCTGGCCTGCCAGGTAGATGGCGAGCGCGATCAGCATGCCCACTCCGGCCGCTCCGAAGCCCCAATGCCAGCCGTATTTCTCGCCCAACGTCCCGACGATCAGCGGAGCCGCGATCACGCCTGCGTTGATTCCGAGGTAGAAGATCTGGAAGGCGTCGGCGCGGCGCAGGTCTTCCGCCTTGTAGAGCGAGCCGACCTGGCTCGCGATATTGCCCTTGAACAGGCCCGAGCCCAGGATCAGGCAGAGGAGCGCGAAGAGGAAGCTCGCCTCGAACGCCATCAGGAAATGCCCGGTCGCCATCGTCACGGCGCCGAGCAGGATGGTGCGGCGCTTGCCCAGCACCCGGTCGGCGATGAAGCCGCCGAGGATGGGGGTCAGGTAGACGCAGGCGAAATAGGTTCCGACGATGGCCGAGGCGAGCGGCTGGCCGTCTATCCCGCCGTAGAGCGAGCGCAAGGGCTCGAACAGGGCGACGTTGCGGATATTCTCGGGCTTGAGCAGGTAGTTGACGAGATAGAGGACGAGCAGCGCCTGCATGCCGTAATAGGAGAAACGCTCCCACGCCTCGGTGAAGGCGAGATAGGCGAGCCCTTTTGGATGGCCGAGAAAGGCGCGGTCGTCGCGCTCCGCGGCGAGGTCCAGATCGGGCGTGGCTTCGGCGGCGGTCATGCGCGTTCCCCTGGCGAGATCGCGCGGAGGCTAGCGGATCGTTTCGGCGGCGCCAGTGCTTTTTCGACGGATCGACTCCCTGCCGCGAAGCGGTGGGGAGGGGGACCATGCGAAGCATGGTGGAGGGGTAGCTGGCATGGACTCAGGTTGTTCGCGCGCGATCCTCTCGCACCTGCGCCTTTTACCCCTCCACCATGCTTCGCCCGACGGCTGCTGCGAGCCGGTTCCGGCTCCCGGCATGCCCCCCGGCATGCCGACCCGCCTACACCCCCCTCCCCATCTGACGATGGGGAGGCAAGTCAGCTCCTCAAGGTGAAGCCGATCTTGAGCGTGACCTGGTAATGGGCGACCTTGCCGCCCTCGACGTGGCCGCGGGTCTCCTTGACCTCGAACCAGCCGATATCCTCGAGGGTGGAGGCGGCTCGGGCGATGGCGCCCTGGATCGCATCCTCGATGCTTGTCGCGGAGCTTCCGACGATCTCGATCACCTTGTAAACGTTGTCGCTCATGTAGGGCCTTTCTCGCTACCGCGTCATCCCGGGAGGGACCCCATCAAAGTGATACTTTGATGGGAACCGGAAAGCCGGGACCTCCGGACCAGAAGTCTCGGCGGGTCTACCCGAGGTCCCGGCTTTCGCCGGGATGACGGGTTGCTAACACGCGGTGGACGGGATCGTTTCCGCATCGCTAATGTGCGCCGGACAGGCGAGGAGCCAAGAATGCGGATTGCCCTTCTCATCGGAGCGTCTCTTCTGGCGGCGGCCCCCGCGGCGGCGGCGCCGGCGGACGATTTCAGGCGTCTCCTCGACGATCATTATGCCTGGCTCCTGCGCGAGAGCCCGACCTACGCGACGGCGCTGGGGGTCCGCGACCATGACGACCGGATCGAGGATATCAGCCTCGCCGCCCGCGACCGCCGGGCGCGGGAAGCGCAGGCGTTCCTGGCGCGGCTGAACGGGATTCCGGCGGATTCGCTTGCGCCCGCCGACCGGGTGAACCGCGCGATACTGAAGCGCGGGCTCGAGGAAGGCATCGAGGCCGAACGGTACCGCCAGCGCGTGATGCTGTTCACCACTTATGCCGGCTGGCACCAGGCATTTGCGGGCCTGGCCGACAATCTGCCGTTCCGGACCAAGGCCGATTACGAAAGTTATCTCACCCGCCTTGCCCTCTATCCCAGGCAGAACGATGCCGCGCTCGACATCACCGGGCAGGCGGTGAAGGGCGGCTTCACTCTGCCCTGTTCGGTGCTCGGAAATTACGAGAAGGGCATATCGGGGGTCATCGCCGAAGATCCGGCGAAGTCGCGCTTCTACGAGCCGTTCACCCGGACCCGCCCCGGCGATCTTAGCGAGAGGGAGTGGACGGCGATGCAGTCGCGGGCCCGCCGGCTCGTCGCCGACGTGCTGAACCCGGCTTATGCCAAGCACCTCGCTTTCTACCGCAACACCTACCTGCCCAAATGCGCGAAGGCGGACAGCATTTCGGCCCAGCCGGGCGGGCGCGAATATTACGCCTTCCGAGTCCGGCAGGAGACGACGACGACTCTGACTCCGGACCAGATTCACGCGATCGGCCTTCGGGAGTCGGCTCGGATAAGGGCGGAGATGGACAAGGTCGCGAAGGACGCCGGCTTCCGCGGCGCCGCGACGTTCATCAAGGAGCTGAGGACGAACCCGAAATATTATGCGACCACGCCGGCCCAGCTGATGCAGGCGGCGGCGACCATGGCCAAGACCGTCGACGGCAAGATGCCGGGCTATTTCGCCACCCTGCCCAGGCTTCCCTACGGAGTCCGCGAGATTCCGGCCGAGATCGCCGAGGGGACGACGACGGCTTATTACGGCCAGGGCTCGCCGGCGAGCGGGCTTGCCGGGACCTATTACGTCAACACCTCGAAGCTCGACCAGAGGCCGCTATGGGAGCTGCCCGCACTGACCCTCCACGAAGCCGTGCCGGGGCATCATCACCAGATCTCGCTCCAGCAGGAGGTCGAGCTTCCGCCTTTCCGGCGCAACTTCACCTATTTCACCGCTTTCACCGAGGGCTGGGGCCTTTATGCCGAGAGCCTGGGCGAGGAGATGGGGCTCTACGACTCGCCCGAGAAGAAGATGGGCCAGCTCTCCTACCAGGCCTGGCGTGCGGCTCGGCTGGTCGTCGATACGGGGATCCATTCCAAGGGCTGGGACAAGGCGCGGGCGGTCAAGTTCATGCGCGAGAATACGGCCCTGACCGAGGGCAATATCGACGCCGAGGTGAACCGTTACATCAGCTGGCCCGGCCAGGCTTTGGGCTACAAGATCGGCGAATTGAGGATCAAGGCGCTTCGGGCGAAGGCGCAGAAGGCTCTGGGGGCGAAGTTCGACCTGAGGCGGTTCCACGATGCGGTGCTTCTGCAGGGGAGCGTGCCGCTGGACGTGCTCGAGGCTCAGGTGGATGCGTGGGTGGAGGGGGAGAAGAACTTGCCTCCCCGCGCGTAGCGGGGGGAGGGGGGCCACCCGAAGGGTGG